>CAVEPP010000311.1:0-2629 GCA_963617605.1 Alloprevotella sp.
GCTCGTGATGATCGTCTGCACGGCGCGCTCCTACCGGACGCTCAGGCTGTCCGCGACGAAAAAGGAAGCCACATGGCTGATCGTCGGCTGGCTCGCCGTGCTCGTCGTGCTGCCGCTTTTGATGAGCTACGGCGTCATGCCGCTGTGGAGAGATAATCTGCACAATTACAGCAATTTTTCGCCGTATTTCTTCATCAGCGTCGTATACAGCTACGTGCGTCTGGCGCTCGTCAGCGTTCTGCTCGTGCGTACGCTCGCCGTCTGGCGCTTGAAGCGGGAAGAGAAGAAGGCAAAAAACTGAGTCGGAACGAGAAAAAGCGGACCGCACTGCGGTCCGCTTTTTTGATGCAAATATGACTTACTTCTTGCTCTTCTCCAGCGCGGCGAGCTTCATGCAGCAGCAGAAGACGGCCATCGCCTGTTCAAGCTCCTCGACCGGCGGCAACGACGGGGCGACGCGGATGTTGCTGTCCAGGGGGTCGCGGCCGTACGGATACGTAGCGCCTGCGCTCGTCATCACGACGCCCGCTTCCTTTGCCAGCGCCAGCGTGCGCTTGGCAAGGCCGGGGGCCGTGTTCACGGAGACGAAGTAGCCGCCCTTGGGCGTGTGCCAGCTCGCAATGCCGAGCGGCTTGATCTCGCGCTCGAGCGTGTCGATGACCATGTCAAACTTCGGCTTCATGATCTTGGCGTGCTCCTTCATCAGCGCGAGCGTGTGCTCCTTGTTCTGGAGGTACTTGACGTGGCGCAGTTGGTTCATCTTGTCGAAGCTGATGGCCTGCACGCCGATGAGCCTGCACATGTACTCCATGTTGGCCTCGCTGCACGCAAAGCACGCGATGCCCGCGCCCGGGAGCGTGATCTTGCTCGTGGAGGCGAATTCGAAGACCATGTCGGCGTTGCCGTACTTCTCGCACTCGCTCAGGATGTCCTTGAACGGGACGAAGTCACCGTCGAACTCGTGGATGCAGTAGGCGTTGTCCCACATGAGCAGGAAGTCCGGTGCCGCGGGCTTCATCTTCGCGATGCGCTCGATGGTCTCGTCGGAGTAGATGATGCCGTCGGGGTTCGAATACTTCGGCACGTTCCACATGCCCTTGACGCTCGGGTCCTTGATGAGGTTTTCGACGATGTCCATGTCGGGGCCGCTTTCGGTCATCGGGATGGTGATGAGGTCAAAGCCGAAGCTCTCGGTCACCTTGAAGTGACGGTCGTAGCCCGGGGCGGGGCAGAGCCACTTGACGCTCTCTTCCTTGCACCACGGTCTCTCGCTGTGCAGCAGGCCGTGGGTGTAAGCCTTGGAGACCGTGTCGTACATGAGCTGGAGGCTCGAATTGCCGCCGGCGAAGACCTGGGAGGTCTTGCAGCCGAGAATGTCGGCGAACAGGGCGCGGGCGCTTTCAAGACCCTTGAGCTCACCGTAGTTGCGGGCGTCCACGCCACCGTCCACGCAGTCCTCGGGCTTGCTCAGCGCGGTCAGGATGCCGCTGACCATGTCGAGCTGCTTTTTGCTCGGCTTGCCGCGCGCCATGTTGAGCTTGAGGCCCTTGGCCTTCCAGCTCTCGTATTCGGCGGACACCTTGTCGTATTCCTGCTGCCACTCGGCAGCGGAAAGAGCCATATAATCCATGGTAATTCTCCTTTACAAGTGATTTATCCGATTAAAGTAACTGCATTATAGCACAGGGAATAATCGGACGCAAGTGTCCACATATAACAATCATTTGTTTTGCTCTTGACAACATATTGGAGCATTGGATAGATGACGTCTATTCTTGCCGCGATGGGAGGACGCTGCTTTTTACGCTGACACACCAAAAGGGAAGAAATGTTGGCGCTAAATATGGCGCTGATAGTGCAGCCCAAATTGGACAAAAAGAGAGGCCGCGGAAAGTCATGTGCTTTCCACGGCTCTGATCGTTTTTATGGAATCGGCTTCGTCACGGTTCGGCAGCTGTGCGGACCTCTTCGAGCTGCGCGTAGCGGCGTGCCTGTGTCAGATTCACCTTGCCGGCGCAGTACGGGCAGCCGCTCCCCTCGGAGCACACATGCACCGTCGGCTGCCACGAATGGCCGTTTTCACATGTCCACCAGACTTTTTTCTTGCTACTGTAGGAAACAGTGTCCGGCGTGAGCGGAAAATTGCGCGCTTCGTCCCATTCTTTCAGTAAGTTTGTCCTTTCATGCAACATGCAGAACTCATAAAATGTTTGTCGCATGTTCATCCCTCTCTTTTCGGCAAAAAAGGTTTCCCGCCTGTATCTTGCTCAAGAGAGGGCAGGGCGGTTCAGGAAAGGCCTCTGCTTTTCCGAATGATTTGCAACCGGCTGTCATAACCGCGCATGGCGGCCTTAGACCCCTCTGGCTTTGCGTCCCTGCTTTTCAGCAGGTTTGCCAAACATTGCTTGATTTGTATGTCAAATCAGTACAGGCGCTTTCGCGCCGGAAACAGGGAAGAAAAAACTTCCGTTTGGACAGAATCGATGAAAAACTCACTAATCTTATCATATTTATATTCTATCACGGACTTTCCGTAAAAACAAGGCAGGTGACAAGACAGAATTCGAAAAAGTTGTGTAAAATTTGAAAAAATTCGAAAGAAATTAACGGAATATTAGTGTTTTCATAC
>CAVEPP010000312.1:0-1840 GCA_963617605.1 Alloprevotella sp.
CTCTTTGAAAAGCTCACCGCGCTCATCGCCCGAACCGACACTGGGCATGACTGCACGCTCTCTCTCGAATAAGATACCGAAAAACAGCCCGCCGCACGATCATTCGTGCGGCGGGTTTTGCGCTATTATATTTTTACCCGGAACGTAATGGTATCGCCGCTCACGCTGGCCTCGATCGTGCCGCCGTGCGCCTCGGCGGTGGCGCGCGCGATCGAAAGGCCGATGCCCGTGCCGCCAATGCGCGTTGAGTGCGATTCATCCGCGCGGTAAAATCGGTCGAAGAGCCGCGTCACGTCGATGTTCTCCGCGCCGTCGCAGGTGTTGGAAACGGCGATCTCATTCTTCCGCCCGGCGCGGCGTGCCGAAAGCGAAATGCTGCCGCCCTCGGGGGTATACTTGTTGGCGTTATCGAGCAGAATGGACACCATCTGCTGCACCGCAGCGCGGTCGCCCGTCATGGTAAGGCCGTCCTCGATATTCTGCGAATAGCTCCGGCCGCGGGAGCGCGCGAGCGCCGTGAACGGTTCGGCGGTCTCCCACACGGCGTCGCTGAGCGAAAACTCCGCGCGCTCCGGGAACGGGTTTTCCTCGTCCAGCCGTGAGAGTGTCACAAGATCAGAAATGAGCCGCGAGAGCCGGACGGACTGTGATTGGATATTCTTCACCCACTCGTTGTCCTCATATTCCATCGCGAGCACATCTGCGCTCGTTGAAATGGCGGTCAGCGGGGTTTTCAGTTCGTGGCTGGCGTTGGTGATGAACTGCTTCTGCATGGCGAGATTGCGCATATACGGCGCGATAGCGCGCCGCGAGAAGAGCAGCACGAGCAAAAATACAACGATCAGACACCCGCCCGCTACCGCAGCGGTGATCCAGAAAAGAGAGCGGATCGCGTGCAGCTCGCGCTCGGAGTTGAGGAAAATGACACTCGTGCCGCCGTCTGTCGCGGCGACAAGATAGCGGTAGCCCTGATAATAGCCGCGCGAGCGCCCAAGCGCGAGCACGTCGGCGGCGTATGCCTCGGCCTCGCCGCGCGAGATGGATGCGATGAAATCCTGATCGACCTGCGCGAGCGTGCCGCCGGCATCGTACCGAACGGAGAAATACCGGAACATATACGGCACCTCTGGCGAGAAGTTCTTCCCGCCGTCGATGCGGGGGACCGGGACGTTGTCCGGGAGCGCGGCGGCGGTCTCGCCATTGGGCTTTTCCGGCGGTGTTTCACCGGGCTCGGCACGGTCGCTCAGCGCGAGCAGCTGCGAGAGAGTATCATCCTGCTGCGCGGCGACGCTCCGGTAGTTCCCGGCATTCACCACGCAGAACAGCACAAGGATCACGGCGCTGAACGCCGCCATCGCCGCGCCGACAAAGCGGCGCTGCATTTTCTTCAGCATGACGTCTCCTCCAGCGTGTACCCTGCGCCGCGAATGGTTTTGATCTCAATGCCGGAGCAGATCTCCCGCAGCTTTTTGCGCAGGAAGCCGATGTACGTCCATACAACGTCGATCTCCGCGTCGCTGTCGAGTCCCCAGATCTTGTCCATGAGCCGTTCGGCGGAGAAGATCTGGTGCGGATGGCGCAGAAACAGCTCCATGAGCTGGAATTCCTTGTTGTTCAGGCGTACCTCGCCTCCGGCGGCGCGCAGAATGTAGGCGCTCGCGTCCAGCGTCGTGCCGCCGAAGGAGAGCACGTCCGGCGCATAGGCGCTGCTGCGGCGCACGAGCGCGCGCACCCGCGCGAGAAATTCACCTGCTGCGAAGGGCTTGGGCAGATAGTCGTCCGCTCCGGCGTCCAGCCCGGCGATAAGGTCTTCTACCTAGATCTTGGCTGTGATAAAAAG
>CAVEPP010000312.1:1902-2613 GCA_963617605.1 Alloprevotella sp.
CTACCTCGCTCTTGGCTGCGAGAAAAAGCGCCGGGGTCGTGATGCCGCGCCGCCGCGCCTCTGTCAGCACGGAAATGCCGTCCATGCCGGGCATCATGATATCGAGCACGAGCGCGTCGTATTCGCCCGCGCAGATATAGTCGAGCGCGTCCGTGCCGTTGTGGACAACATCCACGGAGTATTTGTTTTTTTCAAGCATGAGCTGAAGAGCTTTGGCGATGCTCACCTCGTCCTCGGCAATGAGAATGCGCATAGAGATCCCTCCCTTGATGGCTATAATATCATATTCCAAGCTGAAATGCGCCTGAAAAAATCCGGTCGAAAAAAGTTTTTTCTATCGCAGCTTTACAATTTGTTTGCCGTTTTTTTCGATTCGGTTTCAGGTGCGCCCGATATTATGCAGCCATACTCCACAGCACGGGAAAGCGCGAATGACCCGGCGCTGTGTTACGAGGTAACTGTCCACCGCGGCCTGGCCGAAAGCGGCAGACCAACAGCAACCGCCGCAGGGCGTTTATCATAGAAAGAAAAACCGGCTTTCCCGCACAAATGCGGCGAAAGCCGGTTTTGTATCCTTGTGGATTTTGCCGCTTTTCATTTCCGGCGGCATGGAGTATAGTATCCGCGCAAATCCCAAAGGAGAACTTTCCATGGAAAGACAGTTGACGGAAGGGCGCCCGTTCGGCGTGCTGCTGAGGTATGCGCTGCCGG
>CAVEPP010000313.1:0-2586 GCA_963617605.1 Alloprevotella sp.
GAATCAAGCGGAGTCTGTAAAGACAGACTCCGCCCGTCGAGAGAGTTTTCTCTTTCCCGTCTCTTCGGCTTGCGGCGGTTGTTGACCGCCGCCGAGCATAGTATATGCCGCGCCGGTTTTGTCATTCCATCCATTTTTCGCCAAAAAGAAAAGGAGAATCGTTCATGTCTACCGCTTCCACGATCGTTGTCATTGTCGTCGCCGTCATTTTCCTCGGCCTTTTCATCAAGCTCATCAAGCTGCCGCTCAAGTGGGCGTTCAAGCTGCTGCTGCATGCCGCCGCCGGATTTGTGATGCTGTTCCTCGTAAATTTCTTTGGCTCGTATCTCGGGATATCACTCGAAATGAGCTGGCTCAACGCGATCGTCTCCGGCGTGCTCGGCGTGCCGGGCGTCGTGATACTGCTCCTCTTTAAGTACATTCTCTGATATGGATATGCAAAAACTGCGGGTGCCCGAGAGCATCCGCAGTTTTTTTATACGCTTCTATTCTTTGTCTTTCGTTTCGATGACAACCTCGTCTGTACCGGCAGCCTTTTCGCTATGCATTGCCTTACGCCGCGCCGAAGAAGTGGAACACGGCGGTCACATAAACCAGAAGCTGCTCGCGGCTGACGAATTTCGTCATGTCGGCAATGTCGGTCGTCTGGATCAGGCGCTCGAAGCTGCCGCCGGTCGCATACGCCACGGCGAGCAGCGCAATACCCAGGATCATCAGCACGGAAAAAATGATGGCTACCCATCTCCATACTTTACTCATCGCCGTTTTCCTCCTTCGGATAAAGGATCGAGCGGTAGATACTGCGCGTGAGGCGCACCGTGAGAGTGCAGCCCGCCACGGCGAGCGAAATGCCCGTCCAGAGCAGCAGCAGCGCCAGCGCAAACACGGCAAGCGCCGTGCCAGCCGTCAGCAGCAGGTCCGGCATACGGACGATCGCGCCGTTGAACACATACCCGGCCACATACGCGCCCGCCACGGCGAGCGCCGCACCGATGCCGAGAACGGCAACGCCGAGACCAAGCGAAAGCCCAAACAGCAGCGCCCAGACCGCCAGCATCGGGATCGTGACCACGACCGCGGCGAAAGCGCGTCCGCCCGAGACGGGACAGCGCTCCTCGATCTCTTCATATTCGTACTCTTCTTCGGCCTCGTCTTCGTCTTCTTCGTCTGACTCTTCTGCCGGAGCTTTCTCCGCCGGTTCGTCAAAAGGCGGCTCTTCTTCCTCCGGAAGGTTTTCTGCAATCTCCGCATCCGCCGGGGTCTCCGTCTCTGCCGGAGTTTCCAGCGTTTCTGTCTCTTCCGGTTCCGCCGTTTCTTCGGTCTCCGCCTCATCCGGCATTTCCTCCGTCGGCTCGGACTCCTCCGGCTCCGTCAGCGGCCCGGTCTCTTCCGGAGCGGCGGGCTCGTCCGGCTCCTCTTCCGGCAGGATCTCCGCCACAGTCTCAACAAGCAGCTCGTCCTCCGCCGGTTCGGTCTCCGGCGTTTCTTCCGGCGCAGCGACCGGTTTATCGGACGCAGACTCTTCGGTTTCCGCGATCTCCGCCGGGGTCTCCGGCTCTTCCGGTTCCGCCGGTACTTCGGGCATTACCGGCGCGGCGGCTTTTTTCGGGAATGTCAAGCCGAGATCGGAGAAATCCAGATCGTCAAAATCGATCTCCGGCAGCACGGTCTCCGGCGCAGACTCGACCGGTGCATCTTCCGAAGCGGGCTCCGTATTCTCCGCAGGCCGGGTTTCCTCCGGCTGCTCTTCCGCAGCTTCCTCCGGCAGCGGCTCTTCCGTTTCCGGTTCGATTCCGGCGGAAAAAACGTGTGCGCCGGTGTATTCCTCTTCGACTTCGACGGTCACCGGCTCTTCCGGCGCTTCGGCCTTCTCCGGTTCGGCGGCAGCATATCCGTCGGCAAACGGCGTTTCGCCGCTCGCTACCGCTTCGCGGTATTCCCGCTCGATCTGCAAGACCTGCCGCACCGGCGAACCGAAGCAGCGGATCACCGCCGCCTCGCCCTCCGCACCGGCCTCGTCGAACATGCGCTCGTACCGGTTGAGAACGCGGTCACGCTCCGCGGCGTCCAGAAACGCCAGAAGGCTCCGCAGCTCCGCCATGAAGCTTTTTCGGTTCAACGTGGGACACCTCCCATTCGTACTGTTACAATTTGTCATCGTTAGATTATACTATTTAATAAATACTTGTCAAGTCTAATCCCACGACAAACCTTGACAAGCGCGCCGCTCTACCATAGAATATTGAGGTTAAATCCGCGGTGGGAGAAGGGCTCCCGCCGTTATAAAAGGAGAAATATCATGGCGAAAGAAAAAATGGTCGAGCAGATCACCAACATGGAGACCGATTTTGCTCAGTGGTACACCGACATCTGCCGCAAGGCCGAGCTGGTGGAGTATGCCTCGGTAAAGGGCTTCACCATCCTGCGCCCCTATGGCTACGCCATCTGGGAGAACATCCAGCAGATCATGGACGGCGAGTTCAAAAAGACCGGCCACCAGAATGTGGCCATGCCCGTTCTGATCCCCGAGAGCCTTCTCAAGAAGGAAGGCGAGCTCGTCAACGGCTTCGCGCCCGAGGTGGCGTG
>CAVEPP010000314.1:0-2582 GCA_963617605.1 Alloprevotella sp.
CCCCCCTTATTATACCAAATTGCTCGCCTAAAGGCGAGCTTCTTTGACAAGCTGAGGCCCTGCATCCATGGATGCAGGGCCTTTTCCTGTGCTGTGAAGTTTGCGGCGGATTTACGCCATGATGCCGGTGGACTGGAGGAAGAGAATGAGCATCATGACCGGCACGATGAAGCGCACCATGACCGCGTACAGCCGCTTGCGGCGGAACGCTGCACCGCTGCTTTCGACCTCTTCGATCACATAGTCCGGGGACTTGACCCAGCCGATCAGCAGCGCGGAGAGAAGCGCGATAAACGGCATCATGACGCTGTTGCTCACATAGTCCATGAGATCGAGCAGCTGCCCGACCGAGCCGTTCGGCAGCGAGATTTCGCAGTAGAACACGCTGTAGCCGAGCGCAATGACTGCCGAGGCCGCGAGATAAATGACCGAGAGCATGCCGACGGTTTTCTTTCGCGGTGTGTGGAAGATGTCCATGCAGTTGGCGGTGATGGATTCAAGTACCGAGATGCAGGAGGTGAGCGTGGCGAAGATCGCCGCGACGAAGAAGAGAACGCCCACGACTGTCCCGGCCTTGCCCATGGCGGCAAACACCTTCGGGAGCGAGACGAACATCAGCCCCGGTCCGGCGCTCATGCCCTCCGTGCCGGAGAAAACGTACACCGCGGGGACGATCATCATGCCCGCGAGCAGCGCGACCGCCGTATCGAAGAACTCGATCTGGCCGACGGCGCGGTTGAGATCGACGTCCGGCTTTACGTACGAGCCGTAGGTGATCATGATGCCCATCGAAACGCTCAGCGAGAAGAAGAGCTGGCTCATCGCGTCAAGCAGGATCTGCAAAAACCGGCGCACGGTCAGCCCCTCGGTGTGCGGCGTGAGATAATAGAGAAAGCCCTGCACGCCAGTGCGCACCGCTCCGGCATCATCGGTATGGCGCAGCGTCAGCGCGTAGACCGCGACCGCGACGATGAGCACGAACAACACCGGCATCATCCAGCGCGACACGCGCTCAATGCCCTTTTCCACGCCGTTATAGACGATGAGCGCCGTTACGCCCATGAAGAGCAGCGCGAACACCGTGGCCGAGACCGGCGAGGTGATAAAGCTCATAAAGAAGCCGTCCTCTGCTGCGGCGGCAGACTGACCTGTGAGGTATACGACGGCGTATTTCGTGATCCAGCCGCCGATCACGGCGTAGTACGTCATAATGATGACCGGCACGAGGAACGTCAGCACGCCGAGAAACTTCCACTTCGGGTGCATCTCCGCATACGCGCCGATGGCGCTCTTCTTCGTCCGGCGGCCGATGGCAATGTCCGATGTTAGCAGCGTGAAGCCGAATGTCAGCACGAGCACGAGATAGATAATAATAAACAGTCCGCCGCCATCCTTCGCGGCGAGATACGGGAACCGCCAGAGATTTCCTACGCCCACGGCGCTCCCCGCCGCGGCGAGAACAAAACCTGCCTGTCCCGAAAAATGACTTCTCTTTTTTTCCATGATTGATCTCTCCTCTTTCTGTTGCCAACAGACCATACCACATGATATAGTATCAGTAAACCAAATGTTTTTGTTACTATATATAATAATTTTTAATGGATAGGCGATTATGAAAGAGATCAAGGACCGGTACGAGATATTTTTAAAGGTGTGCGAAACGGGCAGCTTTTCCGCCGCGGCGGAAGCGCTGAGCTATACGCAGTCGGCCATCAGCCAGATGATGGCGGGGCTGGAGGAAGAGCTGGATGTGCAGCTCTTTGTGCGCGGGAAGAAGGGCGTTGTCCCGACGGACAACGGCTACCGGCTGCTGCCGTACATCCGCGAGATGGTCAACCAGAAGGGCAAGCTGCGGCAGGCGGCGTTTGACATCAATCACCGCGTGGAGGGCACGCTGCGCGTCGGCAGCTTTTCGAGCGTGACGGCGATGTGGGCGCCGGACATGATCCGCTATTTCCGGGAGAACTACCCCGGTGTAAACGTGGAGATCCTCGACGGGAATTACGACGAGGTCCGCGCGTGGCTGCTGCACGGGTAGGCGGACTGCGGCTTTCTTTCGTCAATCGTCGCGGGCGGGCTGAAGTTTGTCCCGCTCTGGGATGATCCGCTCTGCGCGGTGTTCCCGCCCGGGCATCCGCTGGAAGCGCGCGAGACCGTGACGCTGCCGGAGCTTTTCGAGTATCCGCTCATCATCGAGACGCCCGGCTGCGACAACGACATCCAGCACCTGCTTTCCAAATGCCCCGTGAAGCCGGATATTTCCTACAGCTTCCGGGACGACACGCTCATCATGGCGTTCGTGCGTGCCTCGCTCGGCGTGACGATATCGCAGCAGCTCGTGATGGACGCCTTTTCGCACGGTCTCGTTACGCGGCCGCTCTCGCCGCCGAGCTGCCGGACGATCGGCCTGACGTTCGCCCGCACGACAAACTCTGTCGTAGCGCAGACGCTGCTCGCATATATGCAGCAGAAGCTGGCATAAAGCGGCCAGCTTCTGTCCGGAAGGGTGAGAACCTCCATATTTTACTACCTCAGAAAAACCATAGAAAATCTTTCCCGGCTGCGCCAGACTGTATAGAGGC
>CAVEPP010000315.1:0-2576 GCA_963617605.1 Alloprevotella sp.
GAATACATTCTCTCTATCCGGAACAAAGACGATGCCTTCCGTACCGTCGGCGGCGTTATCGCGGCGCTGCTTGTGATTTTTGCCGTTTCGTTTCCGTTCCGGGGCGATCAGAGCTTTTTCTGGGTCATCGGACGGTTTTTGAATTCCGCTGGGGGCTACGATTACGCGAGTGTGGAGGCGTACAACTTCCTCGCACTCTGCGGCGGGAACTGGAAATCCGCCGAGCTTTCCCTTATACCCGGCGTTTTGTCGTACAAGACCTTCGGCACGGCGGCCATCGTGCTTGCCGTTGCGCTTTCCATTGCGATGCAGGTCGTTTTGCGCCGGAGGGAAAGCGGCGAGACGCTTCGCGCGCGCCCCGAGCGCCTGTTGATCCCTGCGGCGTTCTGCATGTTTATGATCTTCACGTTCGGCCATTACATGCATGAACGGTACGTGTTCCCCGTGATGGCGCTGCTGGTGTTTGCTTACATTGCAACGCAGGACAAACGGCTCCTTGCCGCATCCATGCTTTTAAGCGTTGTCCTCTCACTGAACGAAGTGACGGCGATGTATGTTGTATCCAACGCCGCCGCTTCCGCTGTTCGCGGCACGCAGCAGCATCAGATCGTGATCGGCGTGTGCTCGCTTTTTGAAGTACTGACGTTTTTCTATACTGCCAAGGTGTGTCTGGAGCACGGCTTCGGACGGACGGACCGGAGGTGACGGATCGTGCAGGAGATTTTTTCTTCCCCGCAGCGCAGTGCGCGGCTGGATCGCGGCGACAAGCGCCTGATGTGGGCGCTGACGCTGATCTATACGGTGTTTACGCTTTTGAATCTCGGAACACTGTCATTCCCGACGAATGTGTGGACGTCGCAGGGTGCCACGGCCGTACGCATCGATCTCGGCGCAGAGTACGATGTTGCCGAGATCTGGACAAATGGAAATATTGCCGAGGGTACAGCGGTTTTTACCGGCGACGACGGCTCCACGGCGGAGTACACGCAAAAATATGCGACCATGTTCACCTGGCGCACGCAGACTGCCGCCATGCATACGCGGTATGTAACGCTTCAATGCACGGCGGGAAAAGTCTCTCTCAACGAGATCGCATTCTTCGATGCCGCGGGTAACCGTCTCCCGGCGGTGATCGCCGCCGGATCGACGGAGGGCGCGGCTCTTCTCGACGAGCAGGATACGGTACCGGACGCGCCGAGCTATATGAACGGCATGTACTTTGACGAAATCTACCATGCCCGGACATCGTATGAATTTCTCCATACGATGAGTGTATACGAATGGACGCATCCGCCACTTGGCAAGATTCTCATCATGCTCGGCGTTGTGATCTTCGGCATGAAGCCGTTCGGATGGCGCGTTGTTCCGGCTCTTTTCGGCGCAGCGATGCTGCCGGTGTTTTTCACGCTGGCGAAGCGGCTGTTCCGCCGGAGAGATTTTGCCTTTCTCGCCGCGGCGCTCCTCGCACTGGACACGATGCACTATACGCAGACGCGCATTGCTACGGTCGATGTCTTTATCCTGTTTTTCATCCTGCTCATGGTTCTGTTTATGACGGACTACATCCAGATGAATTACATGAAAGCGCCGCTCAAAAAGCTCTTTCTTCCGCTCGGCGCGTGCGGCGTGAGCTTTGGTCTCGGCGTGGCGTCCAAATGGACGGGACTGTACGCCGGAGCCGGGCTTGCCGTGATGTTCTTTGCGCATATGATCCGCGTCGGCCTTACCTGCCGGAAGGACGCTGCGGCGCGCAAGGAGTTCTGGCGCAGGACGTGGGCGACGGTCGGTTTCTGCTGCGTTTTCTTCGTTGCGATTCCGGCGCTCATTTATTATCTTTCGTATATCCCGTTTTTCCGCTATGAGGCGACAAAGCCGAACGGCGTCGGCAGTATCACGCTCGTATTGCAGCAGCAGGAGTCCATGTACCGGTACCATCACGATCTTACGGCAACGCATACCTGCCAGTCGGCATGGTACGAATGGCCGTTCACGTCCCGTTCCGTGTGGTTTTATTTCCGTTCGCTTGGGGAGAATCGCGTTTCCAGCATCTCCTCGACCGGCAGTCCGGCCGCATGGTGGGTCTCCGCCGTTGGAGCCATTCTGCTGGCGGTGGAGGCGGTTTTCCGGCGCACAAAGAAGGAAAATGCCCATTGGAAGCAGGCAGGATTTATTCTCCTTATTGCAATTGCGGCAAATTATCTTCCCTGGACGCTCGTGCCGCGCTGCACATTCCAGTACCACTTCTTTACGACGTTCCCGTTTGTCGTACTCGCCGCCATTCTCTTTTTGCAGCATTTGGAGGAGAGCGGAGAGGTGCCCGGGAAGATCAAGTGGATCTGGCTCGGCATTGCCGCTGCGTACTTTGTCCTTATGTATCCGGCGGCTTCGGGGCTTCCGATGCCGATACTTTATGCGCAGTTCCTTGAATATGTACTCCCGTGCGGTCAGCTCTTCTTCGGCGCGGTCTGATCGATAAAAAAAGATGCAAAGCGGCAGCTATCCTACCAGGATAGCTGCCGCATTTTTGTATACCGGAAAACCACGCGTTAGACGCGTGGTTCAAAAGAGCCTATGGC
>CAVEPP010000316.1:0-2552 GCA_963617605.1 Alloprevotella sp.
CGCTCATTCTGCTCTCCAACAAGATCCGTGCCGAGGCGCCGGATACGTTCGCGTGGTTCGCGCGCGAGGGCGTTTCCGTGCGCGTGATCTCCGGCGACAATCCGCTCACCGTCTCCGAGGTCGCCCGCCGCGCGGGCATCCCGGACGCGGACAAGGCGGTGGATGCCCGCACGCTCGAGACCGACGAGCAGGTCGAAAAAGCGGCGCGCGAATGTGTCGTGTTCGGCCGCGTAACGCCGGAGATGAAGCGGCGGCTCGTCCTGGCGCTCAAAAAACAGGGGCACACCGTGGCCATGACCGGCGACGGCGTGAACGACGTGCTCGCGCTCAAGGAGGCTGACTGCTCCATCGCCGTGGCATCGGGAAGCGACGTTGCCTGTCAGGTATCGCAGATCGTGCTTACGGACTCCAACTTTGCCTCGCTCCCGGACGTCGTCGCCGAGGGGCGGCGCGTCATCAATAATATTGAGCGTTCGGCCTCGCTCTATTTTGTGAAGAACATGTTCTCCATCGCCATGGCGATCATCAGCCTGATCTTCACTCTGCCGTATCCGCTCAGCCCCGCGCAGCTCGGGCTTGTGAACTGCATGACGATCGGCGTTCCGGCGTTCATCCTCGCGATGGAGCCGAACCGTTCTCTCGTGCAGGGAAAGTTTCTCAAAAACGTTGCGCTGCGTGCACTCCCGGCGGCGCTCACGGATATCCTGCTCGTCGGCGGTGTGATGCTCTTCTATCTGGCTGCTGATCTTCCGGATACCGCCATGAGCACGATCTGCGCCGGGGTGATGGGCGTTGTGGGGCTCATGATGGTGCACCAGACGGCGAAGCCATATAATAAGCTGCGCCTTGCCATGATCTGCGTGCTCGCGCTCGGCTTTGCGGTGAGCTTCCTGTTCCTCAAGGCGCTTTTCAATCTCGTGACGCTCGATTTCCTCAGCGTGCTCGTGCTCGCGGTGTTCGCGCTGCTGGCCTGGCCGGTGATGAATGTGATGTACAAGCTGCTGGATAAACTCACCACATTCGCGCAGCGGCGGAAAACGCCGCGCCGTGCGCCGGAAGAAAACAAATAAACGGAGGTTTGAGCCGTCCGGATGTGGGACGGCATAATGCCATGAAAGACATTTTACTCACGTTTCTTGTAGCGATGGTCCCGGTCGTGGAGCTGCGCGGCGCGATTCCGTTCGGCGTCGTGCGCGGGCTGAACATCTGGACGGCGATCATTGCCTCGGTGCTCGGCAACCTTGTGCCGGTGCCGTTCATCATTCTTTTCATCCGCAAGATCTTCGCGTGGATGCGCGCGCATATGCCGAAGCTCGACGGGCTCGTCACACGCATGGAGCAGAAGGCGGAGAAAAACCGCGCCACGGTGGAAAAGTATGCGTTCTGGGGTCTTGCCATCCTTGTGGCCATCCCGCTGCCCGGCACGGGCGCATGGACGGGCGCGCTCGTCGCGGCGATGATGGAGATGCGGCTCAAGCGCGCGTTTCCTGCTATCGCCATCGGCGTTGTGATTGCCGGCGTGATCGTTTCGGTCATCACCTACGGTGTGCAGGCCATTTTCTAATGTTTTAAGAGGTACATAATGAATCAGAAGGAACTCAACGAGCTCCGCCGCCGGTTCCGGCCGGAGCGGAGCGGCGTCGCCCATGTGTACGGCTGCTTTGTAAACGGTATGCGCGAGGTCGTCGCCGAGACGGATGTGTCTCTCGGCATGTCCGGCAAGGAGGAGCAGGAGATGTATCTCACGCTCCTGCGCAAAACGCTCTCCGGTTCGCTCGGGCGAAATCTTATCGATATCCCGTTTGAAACGAAGCAGGTCGCCGGGAGCGACGAGCACCGGCTGCTGCAGGCACTGCGCGAGAGCGCGTGCGCCGATGAAAATGCGCGGCACGAGCTCTACTCCCGGATCATCGGCTCGCTCGATATGCAGGGTGAGAACTACCTGATCCTTCTTGCGGGTGACGCCTACGACGTGCCGCACCGCGGTGCGGACGGCGAGAAGGACGAGCTGAGCGACGAGGTGTTCCGGTTTTTCGTCTGCACGGTATGTCCCGTGAAGGACGCGACGGCGGCGCTGCGGTATTTTTCGGAGGAACGCGCCTTTCACGGCACCTCCACCGGCCAGACTGTCGCGGCCCCGGCGCTCGGATTCCTGTTCCCGGCGTTCGACGATCGCCGGGCGAACATCTACGACGCGCTCTACTACAGCCATGATACCGCGGAGATCCACCCCGAGCTGATCGACGGACTGTTCCGTGTCGCGCCGCCGATGTCTGCCGCCGAGCAGAAGGAGACGTTCTCCGAAACGCTCGCCGCGGCGCTCGATACCGACTGCCGGTTCGACGTTGTGCAGGCCGTGCATGAAAATCTGCGCAGCCGCGTTGAGGAGCACAAGGAATCCAAAGACCCGGACGCGCTGGAGATCACGGCGCGCGACGTGGTGAGCGTGCTGCGCACGAGCGGCGTGCCGCTGGAAAAGACGGAGAAATTCGGGCGCGAATGCGAAAAGCGCTACGGCGCGCACGCTGCACTTGACCCGAACAACATCGTTG
>CAVEPP010000317.1:0-2549 GCA_963617605.1 Alloprevotella sp.
ATTGCATCGCTTCGACCTCGATGTTCAATGTGTGTTTTGCTCATCCCTAGACATTTACACAAGTTTATTTTACCATTATTCCGCGCTGAACGCAATAAAAAAGGCGTTACCGCTTTGTTAAAAACTATGGCAATAGGACTTCTCTCCCTCAGTCAGCGGCTATGCCGCTGACAGCCCCCTCGTCAGAGGGGGCCAATTAAAAAAGCCTCCCTCTGACGAGGGCTGACTCTCCCCGGCGGGGAGAGATGTCGCCGTAGGCGACAGAGAGGGGGGGCAAAATCGAAGATTTTGACGGAGGGAGAGACAGATTTGCAGTCATGCCGTCTGCGGCTTGATCTCTATCGTCCGCCCGCCGAGGCTTTCATACACGCGGTGCGAAACGGAGAGAACGGTGCGCCCCTCGGAGGCGCGGCGTAGCGCATCGAGCACGCGTGCCTCGGTCTCGGCATCGAGATTTGCGGTGATCTCGTCGAGCAGGAGCACGGCGGGGTCCGCGGCGGCGGCGCGGGCAATGGAGAGAAGCTGCCACTCGCCCTGCGAGAAGAGACCGTCTGTGCATACGGTATCGTAGCCCTCCGGCAGCGAGACGATGGCCGCGTCGATCCCGGCGAGCCGGGCGGCGTTTTTCGCCATATCCTCCGTGATGTGCGCATCGCCGAGCGTGATCTGGTCGAGCACCGTCCCCGGCACGCGGGAAAAGTGCTGCTCCACGCAGCCGATGCACGCGCGCCGCTCGCTGTTGGTAATGCGCGACACATCCACGCCGCCGATGGTGACGCTGCCGCTCTGCGGCGGATATAGCCCGAGCAGCAGTTTGAAAACGGTGCTCTTTCCCGCACCCGTCCGGCCGACGAGCGTGACCTGTTCGCCCTGCTTCACGGTCATGGAAAAATCGCGCAGAACGCGCTTTTCTCCGTAGCCGAACGTCACGTGCGAGAGCACTACGTCGCCCCGAGCGGCGGTTTTCCGCTCTTCGGGGATGGCGCGCTCCGGCTGGGCGAGAAAGGCGTCGATGCGCTTTACGCCCGCCATCGCAGACTGGATGGTCTGGATCTCCATGCCGAGACTTTCGATCGGCGCAAAAATGCGGGAGATGTAGCTGATAACGGTGACGGACGTGCCGACCGACATGCCAAACAGCGTCAGAATTTCCGCCTTGCCGGAGGCGGAGAGCAGCATGACGACGCCGACCACGGCGGCGTTCAAAAGGAGAACGACCGGCGAATAGATGGCGTCATAGAAATTCGTCCGCTCCATGGCGGCGTAGCTCTCGCCGATGCGCCGGTCGTATCGGCGCTCCATGTAACGCTCCAGACCGAGCGCGCGGATCGTGCGGATGTTGTGCAGCGTTTCCGGCACCTGCCCGGACACGGCGGCAACGGCGCGGCGGTTATCGAGCTGCGCTGCGAGCATCCGCTTCTGCACATGGCGCGTGAACACGGCGAACAGCGGCAGCACCAGCAGCAGAATGAGCGCAAGACCGGTATTCTTCACCGCAATGACCGCCATTATGGAGATGATACGGCAGGCGTCCGCCGCCATACTGATGATGCCGGAGGTGAAAAGCGCCTCCACAGTGTCCACATCGCCGGAAAAGCGCGCGGCCACCTCGCCGGGATTCTGCGCCACGAGCGTGCCGGCGGGCAGAAGCGTCAGCTTCCGGGACATTTCCGAGCGCAGCGCGTGGGTCATCTTCTGGCCGAACAGCACGAGAAGGCTCTCCTGCGCGCTCGAGAGAATGCCCTCCAGCGCAAGACTGCCGAAATAGAGCAGCACCGCGAGCGCGGAGAGCGGCAAACCGCCGGTCAGCCGGTCGATGACACGCCCGAGCAGCAGCGGCGGAAGGAGCGACGCGCCCACGCTCGCCGCCACGCAGAGGAGCGTTCCCACGGTGAGAAGAGGCCGGGCTGCGGCGGCATCGCGGATCGCGGCGAACACGCCGTTATTCTGCTTTGTCTTCATGCTCTGTCCCTCCTGTCTGGCTCTCGTAGAGCTGACGGTACACCGGAACGGACGCCATCAGCTCGGCGTGGGTGCCGACGGCCGTTTTTCCGCCGTCCATAAAAATGATCTGCCGCATCTGCGGGAAGTGGTACAGCCGGTGCGAAATAAGAAACACGACCTTGTCCTTTACATATTCCTGCAAATTGGCGAACACCGTGTCCTCGGTTTTGCGGTCGAGCGCGGAGAACGGATCGTCCAGAATGAGAACGGGGCGCGGGTGCGCGAGCGTTCTCGCCAGCGCGAGCCGCTGCGCCTGTCCGCCGGAGAGACGCGTGCCGCCGCTGCCGATCACGGTGTCCGGCCCGTTTTCCATGGCGAGCACTTCGTCTTTCAGCGCAACGGCGGCGAGATACGGCTCCGCGTTCGGTTCGCTGCCGCAGAGAACGTTATTTCGCACCGTGTCGGCGCTGAGCTCCGGGTCGTGGCCGAGATACCCGACAGCCGCGGCGATCTGCCGCGGCGAGAGATCGGAAAACTCCGTCGGTCCGAACCTTGCCGAGCCGCCGTAGGGCGCTTCGCAGAGGAAGACGCGCCCGAACGTGGAC
>CAVEPP010000318.1:0-2548 GCA_963617605.1 Alloprevotella sp.
CGCATCGGACAGCCTTGGATTTTCGAGGGATTTTTGTTCTTTTGGACGCAGGCGCATCTGTCGCCCGCCAAGGACAAAAGGGCAAAAAGCACCGAAAAGGCTGGCTGTCCGACGTGCGGGCCCTTGTTAATCGACGCTAAAATAAAATATTACCAGAAAAGGTTGGAACCCTCCATGCGCAGGAAAAGAACAGCGGCCAATATCATCATGGTGCTCATCATTGCCGCGCTCGCCGTCGGCGGCGGGCTCTGGGCGTTCAGCACACGGGACGCCGGGCCTTCCGCGCTCGGCACGGAATATCATATCCAGACATTGGACGGGAACGCGCTGACCGAGCCGGGGCAGAAGCAGACCTGCACCATCACGATCCGGTGTGATGCGGCGCTCCAGAGCCTGGATTCGCTGCGCGAGGAAAAGCTTCCCTATGTGCCGCGCGACGGCATGATGCTGCCGGAAACGACGGTGTCCTTCGCCGAGGGTGACACGGTATTCAGCGTATTGCAGCGCGTATGCACCGCATCGGAGCTGCAGCTTGAATACAGCTGGACGCCGCTCTACGACAGCTATTATATTGAGGGCATCGGCCACCTTTACGAGTTTGACGCCGGGCCGGAGTCCGGCTGGATGTACAAGGCCAACGGCACATTCCCCAACTACGGCTGCTCGGGTTATACGCTCGAGGGCGGCGAGGAGATCGTCTTGACCTACACCTGCGCGGGCCTCGGCACGGACGTCGGCGCGGCGGCTATGACGAAATGAGAGCGGACGCCTTTTCCAAGCGCCACCCGGCGGTGAACTTTGTGTTCTTTCTCGGCGCCATTCTCGGCGGGATGCTCAACCAGCACCCGGCGTATCTGCTCGCGGGGGGCGTTAGCGGCGCGGCTTATTATCTGCTGCTGCACGGACGGCGGGGCTGGCGCTTTATCGGGGGGCTTATTCCCTTTTTTCTCGTGTTTACCGCGGTCAACCCGCTCTTTAATACCTACGGGGCGACGGTGCTGTTTACGTACTTTGGCCGCCCGTACACGCTCGAAGCGCTCTATTACGGCGCGGCGCTCGCAGCGGTGTTCGTCAGCATGCTGCTCTGGTTTGGGTGCTACAACGCCGTGCTGACGAGCGACAAATTCACAAGTCTTTTTGGGAATCTCGCTCCGGCGCTCTCGCTGCTGCTCGTAATGGTGCTGCGCCTAATCCCCAATCTTATGCGCCGGGCCCGGCAGATCGCCGGGGCCAGAGCCTCCATCGGGCGGGGCGTTTCCGAGCAGGACGGCGCAAAGGAAAAGCTTGCCGAAGGAATGACCGTGCTCGGTACGCTGACCTCGTGGGCACTCGAAGGCGGCATCGTCACGGCGGACTCCATGCGCAGCCGCGGCTACGGCTGTGCGAAGCGGACGAGCTTTCAGCGCTACACGATGACCGGCACGGACTGGCTGCTGCTTGCGCTGGAGATCATGCTGCCGGTACTCGCGCTGCTTTTCGGCGATGCTGAAGCAGCGTATACACCCGACCTGTATGTTGCTCCCCTTCGGGGGCTTCCGGCGCTCGGCTTTGCCGCTTACGCCGTGTTTCTTCTGATCCCCACCGTCCTACATATAAAGGAGACTGTTCAATGGAACATTTCGATATCCGGAATCTGACCTTTTCCCATGCCGCGGCGAAGGGAAAGCTCTCGCTCGACAGCGTTTCGCTGCACATCCGCGCGGGGGAATTTCTCGTGCTCTGCGGACGCTCCGGCAGCGGCAAGACGACGCTGCTGCGCCATCTCAAGACGGTGCTCACGCCGAACGGCAGGCGCAGCGGCGAAATTCTCTTCTGCGGCACGCCGCTCGCGCAGGTATCCGAACGCGACCAGGCAGCGAAGATCGGCTTCGTGATGCAGAATCCGGACGACCAGATCGTCACGGACAAGGTCTGGCACGAGCTGGCGTTCGGGCTCGAAAGCCTCGGCTGTGACCAGACGACGATGCGCACACGCGTGGCGGAGATGGCCTGCTACTTTGGTATTCAGGACTGGTTCCACCGCGACGTTGCCACGCTCTCCGGCGGACAGAAGCAGCTTTTGAATCTTGCCTCGATCATGGCGATGCAGCCGGAGGTATTGATTCTTGACGAACCGACGAGCCAGCTTGACCCCATTGCTGCGAGCGATTTTCTCAACACCGTGCGCAAGATCAACACCGAGCTCGGCACGACCGTCATCATCACCGAGCACCGGCTCGAGGATATTTTCCCCTACGCCGACCGCGCCGTCGTGATGGACGGCGGGAAGATCATCGCGGACGACGCGCCCGCAAACGTCGGACAGCTGCTCTTCGAGCAGAACAATCCCATGTTCGCCGCGATGCCCACGCCCGTGCGCGTATTTTACGGCGCAGGCTGCACCGGAGAGAGCCCGCTGACCGTCCGGCAGGGGCGGAACTGGCTGAGCAATGAATTTCCCACTGCGCCGAAGATCAAGGCCGAACCCGCTCTCGCTCCGGCGGAAGTTGAAAATCCGGCGCTGAGCTTAAAAGAGCTGTGGTTCCGGTATGAGCGCGACGGGCAGGAC
>CAVEPP010000319.1:0-2543 GCA_963617605.1 Alloprevotella sp.
GCTCACAAACGTGCGAGCGCAGCGAGTACGCTGCGGTGAGCCGCAGCCTTTTCAAGCGAGAGACCAACGAAGTGGGTCTCGTTTGACACGCTCACATCATTCCCTGCTTGCGCCGAAGAGAGAGGCAGTCGGCGATCATGGCGATAAACTCGCTGTTCGTCGGCTTGCCCTTAATGCCGGAAACGGTATAGCCAAAAAACTTTTGCAGCGTCTCCACATCTCCGCGGTCCCACGCGACTTCGATCGCATGGCGGATGGCGCGCTCGACGCGGCTCGGCGTCGTGGAAAACTTCTTTGCGACCTCCGGATAGAGCACCTTCGTCACGGCGTTGATGGCGTCCATGTCGTTGATCGTGAGAATGATCGCCTCGCGCAGATACTGATAGCCCTTGATGTGTGCCGGGACACCGATCTCGTGGATGATGTCGGTTACAACGCTCTCGAGCGAGGCGTTGTCCGTCTTCGTCTCCGGCGCGGCCGCCGGGGTCCGGCTGCCGGTGACGGGAAGGGGCTTTCTGCCCGTCTGGGCGCTCTGGCGCAGACGCTGCATCAGCTCCACGGTGTCGCACGGCTTGGACATGAAGTACGCCGCGCCGAGATTCGCGCACTCGGCGACAACATGCGCATTGACGAACCCGGTGAGAACGAGCACCGGCGGCGCCGACTCCTTTTCGGAGAGCTTGCGCAGCACGCCCAGTCCGTCGAGCCGTGGCTGTACCAGCTCCAGCAGCACGACGTCCGGATGCAGCGCTTCGATCTTTGCGAGCGCGTCCGATCCGTCGGAGGATGTACCCACCGCTTCCATGTCCGCCTCGTGCGAAAGCAGGTTCTTCATCAACAGCTGAAAATCCTCGTTCGGGTCGGCGATCAGCACTCGGATTTTAGTTTCCATAACTTTGCCTCCATAATTATGAACTGCAAGCAGTTTGCTGATGTTTTTTTGTGCTTGGCTACATTGCTTGACTAATTTAGCATAAACATCCCGGAATATGGAGGGGAATTTCGTCGAAATTATCTTAATTTTTCTTCGTTATGATCTTGCGGGATTCGACGCAAGGTTGCATGGATTTACATAATATCGTATTAAATCCAGCGGGACGCCGTCGAATTGCTTTTCGCATTTTTCGCCGGCGTCCGCAAGAGGACTGTTTGCCGCGGTCAGGCGGCGGATTTCGTGCGCCCTTCTTTGAGCATATTCTCCATCGAAATGCCGTATCCTTTGGTGGGGTCGTTCACAAGCACGTGTGTGACTGCACCAACGATCTTTCCGTTCTGCAGAATGGGCGAGCCGCTCATCCCCTGCACGATGCCGCCGGTCACGGCGAGAAGATCGCCGTCCGTGATCGTGAGCGTGAGCTTCCCGCCGTCGCCGCTGCGGGCAATCCGTGTGATCACGGCGTCATACGAACGCACGCCGCCGCTGCCGACGGTGGAGAGGATCGTTGCCTCGCCAAGACGGATCTCGCTCTCCGCGGCGACCGGCATGGCCGGGAGCGTGCCGAGCGGCGTCCGGCTCGTGCCGAAAATGCCGCGGACCGTATTTTCCTCGATCGAGCCGATCGGCGCGGCGCTGCTCGCGCCGCCGCAGAGCTCCCCGGGCGCACCGCGCTCGCCCATAACGACGCCGGTGACGTCCGCCCGGTAGATCTCCCCGCCGGAGGCGCTCATCAGCTCGCCGGTCTCCGGCAGACCAACGCCGTGGCCGAGCGCGCCGTACTCCCCGGTAGCCGGGTCATAAAATGTCACCGTGCCGAGACCGCGCACCGCGTCGCGCAGCCAGAGCCCGATCTGATACGTTCCGCCGCTGCCGAGCCTCGGCGTAACGGCAAACGTTTTCGCCTCGCCGCCGCGCTCGACGGAGAGCGTCACGCGATCTCCCGAAAAATCCGCCGCGCGGCGCAGAAAGTCTTCGGCGTTTGTTACGCGCTCGCCGTTTACCGCAACAATCTTATCGCCCGCCTGTACGCCCGCCTCCCCCGCCGGACAGCACGTACCGTTTTCCGAAGCAATGTCGGCAAGCGCGGACACCACCACGCCATCGCACCGCAGCGATATCGCCACCGCCTCGCCGACCGGCACGAGCGCGTCGCCCGGCTCCGCGGCGAGCGCCGCGGTCGTCAGCGTCAGCACCGCAGCGAGCAGTGCGAATACTTCTTTTATCTTTCTCATAGGACTGCCACCCTTATCCTTCCCATGCCTTTGCATCTTTCGCGCCGCAAACGGCTTTTTTGCGGCAGCGTATTCAGTATGTCTGTCGAGAAGGAAAAGAACCGCGAGAAATTTGTCCTCTGTTTCCATGTTTCGCGTTTTCCTGCTTTTTAATATGGTATCCTTCCGTTTTGCTCTCATGCCTGCCAAAATTTTTTCATCGTGAGGAAATGTCATGCAGATTTTGAAAACCGGCTCCACGGGCGCGGAGGTCGCGCTTTTGCAGCTGTCGCTCCGCCGCGCGCAGTACGGCGGCCCCGCGCCCGACGGCGTTTTCGGCGGGGCGACAAAAAGCGCGCTGCAAGCCTTCCAGCGCTCGCACAGTCTGCCGCCCG
>CAVEPP010000320.1:0-2520 GCA_963617605.1 Alloprevotella sp.
ACATCACGCTCTCGCGCTCGACGCGTCTGGCGAATGCGCCCATGCGGGAGTTTTCCGCTGTCTATACGCGCTCCGGTCAGCCGGTTTCGGGGCTTACGGGAGAGAATGCCGGAGAAATGCTCACCGGCGCGACGCTCCCGGTATTTGAGCGCACGGCATTCATCGGCCCGGCGGGACTCAGCGTGCAGCAGGGCGCGGAGCTCGAAAAGAAGATCGCTTCGCTCGTCACGACGGGGGAGGAGGGCAACTCGTTTTCGGAGGCGGAGGCGCGGCTGCGCGCCATGCAGCGAAAGTGCCGTTACCGTACCAGTGGCCGTCTGCCGGAGCTGGAAGCGGAAATGGCGGCGGAGAAGGAAAAGCTCGCCGCTATGGAGGAGACCGCGGCAGAGCTCGCCCGGGCGGAGGAAATGGCGGAAAATGCCCGTCTCCACGGAGCGAGCGTGCAGAAAAACATTGCCGAGGCGCGCCAAAAGCAGCGCGAGGATATAAAGTGTCAGTTGGAGACCTGCCGAGCAGCGCGCGAAAAGGCCGAAAGTGAGGCTTCTCGGCGTGAACGCGCGTCTGCTGCGGCAGATGAGGCGCTTCGCGCCGGACTTCTGCGGGGCGCGGAGCCGGACGAGACGGCGGAAGAGCGCGCCCGCACCGATGTGCGCCGGGCAAAAAAGGCCGAACATGCGGCAAGCGCGCCCGGCGTGGGGCTTTGGGTCTGGATACTGCTTGTGCTGCTCGCGGGCGGGTTTGCCGCCGCGGGATTCTATCGCAGCGTTTTCTGGTTTGGTACGCTTGCGGCGCTCCTTGCCCTTGCGGTGCTTGCCGTTGCATGCGTTTCCCGCGCGCGAAGCCGCGCTGACGCCGGCCGGATCCTCCATGAGATACTGGACCGGTACGACGCCGAAGCGCCGGAGGACATTCCGGAGTCCTTCGCGGCGTATGTCTCGCAGTGGGAGGAAGCCGACGCGCTTGCGCGTGCGGCGGAGGAAGAGCGCGAGTATGCCCGGAACCTCGCCGAAAAAGAGCTGCGGCTCCATCAGGAGCTTGCGGCGATCCTCGGCGGAGACGCCGCAGCCCTCCGCCAGCCGACGGAAAACGAAAAGAAGGAGCAGCTTCTCCGCGAAGAGACGGCCCGCCTGCGCGGACGGCTTGATACGCTCGGCGATCCGCTGGTTTTGAAAAGCCGACTCTGTGATATGGAGGCGGAGCACGAACGTGTGGAATCGGAGCTGGAAGCACTGACCGCCGCGCTCGACGAGCTGGCGCTTGCCGACGAGGAGATGCGCTCGGAGTTTTCACCGGCGCTGGCCAAAAGCGCCGCCGCGACGCTCTCCCGTCTGACCGGCGGCGCGTATACGGAACTGACGCTCGACTGCGAGCTGAACGCCCTCGTTCGCTGCCCCGGGGAGCCGGTGCTCCACGAGAGCTCGTTTCTCAGCCGGGGAACGGCGGATCAGCTCTATCTGGCGCTGCGGCTCGCGCTGTGCGATATGCTCCTCGGCGGGGAAGAGCCCTGCCCGATCGTGCTCGACGATGCGCTCATCAACTTTGACGATGCACGCATGGGCTATGCGCTCGACTATCTCGCCGAGATAGCGCAGCACCGGCAGATACTGCTCTTTTCCTGCCACAGCCGCGAAAAGCGGTATATGCAAACAAAAAATGAGGACTGATGCATTCCGCATCAGTCCTCATTTTCTGTATCGTTTACGGTATCTACGTCGCTGTCGGTGATGACGCGGATCACGTCGTTCCGCACGGAGGCGAAGCCGCCGTGCAGCACGGTACGAAACACGGTCTCACCGTGCAGCAGCGCGTCCGCCGGGCCGTCGCCCAGCGCGAGCACCGCCGGGAGATGGCCGCGGTGAAAGCCGACCTGTCCGCCGCCATGTCCCATCTCATCGTCGCAGATCGTAAGATGCACGCTGTCGCAGTGCACATCAACGGCCACGCCGTGCGGCGTGAGAACGATAAATTCCATCGGCGCGGTGGAATCGTTGGTTTTGTCGGTCATGCCGTTATCCCACCCTTTCAGCGGCCCTTGGCGTATACGTCCTCAATGGAACCGGCCATAAGGAAGTTCTGCTCCGGAATATTGTCGCAGTCGCCGCCGAGAATGGCTTCAAAGCCCTTGATCGTATCCTCAATGTGCACGAATTTGCCGGGCATGCCGGTGAAGCTCTCCGCCACATGGAACGGCTGGGACATGAAGCGCTGCACGCGGCGCGCGCGGGAAACGGTTTTTCGGTCTTCCGGCGAGAGCTCATCCATGCCGAGAATGGCGATGATGTCCTGCAGCTCGTTGTAGCGCTGCAATACGCGCTGCACTTCCTTGGCGGTCTGGTAATGCCGCTTGCCGACGATGTCGGGCGTGAGCATGCGCGACGAGGATTCCAGCGGCGCGACGGCGGGGTAAATGCCCAGCTCTACGATGCTGCGCGAAAGCACGGTCGTGGCGTCCAGATGGGAAAACGCGGTCGCCGGGGCGGGGTCGGTCAGGTCGTCCGCGGGGACATAGATCGCCTGCAC
>CAVEPP010000321.1:0-2506 GCA_963617605.1 Alloprevotella sp.
GCCGTCGAGCGCGCCTGAGGATGTCGATGCCCCGGCACTGAGCCTGAAGGAGCTGTGGTTCCGGTACGAGAAGGATGGCCGGGATATACTGCGCGGCGTGTCTGCAGAGATCCCGGCCGGAGAGATCTGCGCCATTCTCGGCGGCAACGGCGCCGGCAAATCCACAACGCTCAAAGCTATCTGCGGTATCTGCCGCCCATACCGCGGAAAGATCAAGCTCTTCGGCAAGCCGATGGAAAAATACAGCACGAAGGAGCTCTTCCGCGGCTGCATCGCCATGCTGCCGCAGGACCCCAAGAGCCTGTTCGTAAAAAAGACTGTGCGGGAGGATCTCGCGGAGATGACCGCCGACGCGGCAAAGATCGCGCACACGGCGGAGCTCTGCCAGATCACGCCGCTGCTCGAGAGCCACCCCTACGATCTCTCCGGCGGCGAGCAGCAGCGCGCCGCGCTTGCCAAGGTGCTGCTCACCGCGCCGAAGCTCCTGCTGCTCGACGAGCCGACGAAGGGCATTGACAGCTTCTTTAAGGAGACGTTCGCCGCGATCCTCGCCGATCTGAAAAAACAGGGCATCACGATCGTCATGGTCTCGCACGATGTGGAATTCTGCGCCCGGTATGCCGACCGCGTGTCCATGTTCTTCGATGGGCAAATTCTCACGACCGACACGCCGCGCCGGTTCTTTGGGAACAACAGCTTCTATACGACCGCGGCGCACCGCATGAGCCGCCATGTGTTCGATATGGCCGTCACCGCGGAGGACGTCATTGATCTTTACCGGCAAAACAAGGAGGACTGAGCTGTGAAAAAGTCCCATATCGTGATGCTCACGGATTTTCTCCTTGTTATTCCGCTGACACTGTTCCTCTGTATGCGTCTCCCCGGCCGGGGCTACTATATCACGAGCACGCTCGTTATTGCGGAGCTGCTCGTGCCGTTTCTGCTGGCGTTTGAAAGCCGCAGGCCGCAGGCGCGTGAGCTTGTGGTGATCGCGGTGCTCTCCGCACTGGCCGTGGCTGCGCGCGTCGTGATCCCGCTGCCGCACTTCAAGGCGATCTTCGCCATTATCATGCTCTCCGGCATCGCGTTCGGGCCGGAGGCGGGCTTTATGGTTGGCGCGGTCAGTGCGCTCGCAAGCAATTTTTTCTATGGGCAGGGCGCGTATACGCCGTGGCAGATGTTCGCCTACGGCGCGGGCGGCATGCTCGCCGGGTTTCTGTTTTCGAAAAACCGTCTGCCGAAAAAGCCCGTCGTAATGGGTATCTTCGGCTTTTTCGCCATGCTGCTGTTCGTCGGGCCGCTGCTCGATACCTGTACCGTGTTCCTCACGCTGCCGGTCATCAACGCACAGACGGCGTGGCCGCTCTATGTATCCGGGTTTGCCGTCAATCTGAGTCAGGGCCTCTGCACGCTGCTCACGATGCTCGTTTTCGGCAAGCCCCTGCTCGAAAAGCTCGACCGCGTGAAGCTCCAATACGGGATGGGGGAAGACGATGGGCTTTGAGTTCTGCCACCCGGCGGTAAACTTTATTTTCTTCGCCGCCGCGCTCTACGGCAGTATCGCGTTCTCACACCCGGTATTTCTCGCCATCGCCTACGCCGCCGCGTTCGCCTACAGCGTCCGGCGAGGCGGACGACGCGCACTCGCTTTTGATCTCTGTCTCGTACCGCTTATAGTGGTTTTCGCGCTCTGCTACGCCGGAAACCACCACTTCGGCGTGACTGTGTTGCGGCAGAACTTCATCGGGAACAATATGACGGCGGAGAGCCTTGTCTATGGGCTCGTGCTCGGCGTGCGCGCGGCGTGCGTGTGCATGTGGTGCAGCTGTCTTTTCCGCATCGTATCGTCGGATAAGGTCGTGTATCTTTTCGGACGCGTCAGCCCGCGGCTTTCGCTCTTTCTCACGATTTTGCTTCGGCTCATCCCGCGCCTGAACCGCGAGGCGGGGCGCATCGACCTCGCACAGGAGGGCATCGGTCGGGGCAGCGATCAGGGAAATATATGTGAACGGCTCGTGCATTGCCTTCGTATTTTCTCCATGCTGATCACCTGGCTCATCCAGGCACTCGCGCTCGAGGCCGATTCCATGAAGAGCCGCGGCAGCGCGCTCCGCGGCCGGACGGCATTTTCCGTTTACCGCTTTGATAACCGTGACCGCGCGTTCGTCATCGCGCTCTTTTCCGGCATCATTCTGACCGGCATGGGCGTCATCCTCGGCGCGACGGAGATGTTCTACGACCCGGTCATTCTCTGGAAGCCGCTGACCGGTCTCGCCGCCGCCTCGGCAGCAGGGTACGCCTTTCTGTGTCTTCTCCCGCTTGGACTGGAGCTCTGGACGGAGTGTCGCTTTGAGCGTCTGCGCCGCCGCGCGGCGGTCTGATCTTGCGCCTCCAGTAAAACCACAACGGAGATGCAGAATTTTTCTTCTGCTGTTGGCAATAATGAAGTATAATTGCTGATAAAGAAACCGCCCGGATGGGGACGCAATGAAGTGACCCCAAAAAG
>CAVEPP010000322.1:0-2494 GCA_963617605.1 Alloprevotella sp.
GACAAGGCTGCACTAGTCGGGGAGCCAGCGGTGCCCTGTAACCTGCAATCCGCTACAGCAGGGATGAATTCCTCTCCGAGGGTATGCGATGTGTCGTCTGGCGGCAGTAAGCGGCGCTGACGGTCTGGTCTCGCGCAACACAGCCCCGTGAACCATGTCAGGCGGGGAACCGAGCAGCATTAAGCGGAACGCTGTGTGTGCCGTGAGGGTGCCGGACCTGAGCCGGCTGCTGTTGCACCGGGCATACCGCATCATTCAAGGAAAGGTGTGCAGTCTTGCCAAGGATCGCTTTCTATTTTCTCAAAAACGGAGAGATGGATTTTGTACGAAGCTCTGTACCGGAAATACCGGCCGAAAACCTTTGACGATGTGGTGGGGCAGCCGTTCATCACCGAAACGCTCAAGACCCAGGTGCGTACCGGACGGCTTAGCCACGCCTATCTTTTTATCGGCACCCGCGGCACGGGCAAAACGACCTGCGCGCGCATTCTCGCCAAGGCGGTCAACTGTGAGCATCCGGTGGACGGAAATCCCTGCAACGAGTGCGACGCCTGCCGCGGCATTGAGGACGGCTCCATTCTCGACGTGGTCGAGCTGGACGCGGCGTCCAACAACGGTGTGGACGATGTGCGCATGCTGCGCGACGAGGCGATCTTTTCTCCGACCACGGTGCGCAAGCGCGTGTACATCATCGACGAGGTGCACATGCTCTCCAAACCGGCGTTCAACGCGCTGCTGAAAATTCTGGAGGAGCCGCCGCAGCACCTCATGTTCATTCTTGCGACGACGGAGCTCAATAAAGTTCTTCCCACGATCCTCTCCCGCTGCCAGCGCCACAGCTTCCGGCGGCTCGACGGCGACACGATCGCCAAGCGTCTCGCCTATGTTGCGGAGCAGGAGGGCATCAACCTCACGGCGGACGCGGCGCAGCTTCTGGGTCGTCTCGCCGACGGCGGTATGCGCGACGGCCTTTCGCTGCTCGACCAGTGCTCCGCGGCGGAAACGGTAGACACCGCGGCAGTGCTCAACGCCATGGGGCTGGCCGGAACGCTTCGCACGCAGTCCATCGCGGACGCGGTCCTCGCCGGGAATACCGAAGAGGCCCTTACGCAGTTTGAAACGCTCTGGCAGGACGGAAAGGACCCCGCGGCGCTCCTTGGCGAGCTCTCCGGTCTCTTCCGCGACGCGCTGCTCCTGCGTCTTGCCCCGAAGGGGGGGAGAACGCTGATCTCCGGGGCTTACGGGGAAAACGTCCTGCGCGATATCCGCGCGAGCGACGGCAATCTCCTCTGGCTTCTCAATACGCTTCAAAAGCATCAGGCACTGCTGCGCGAAACCGGCAATCCGCGCCTTCAGACGGAGCTTTGTCTTGCGGAGCTCTCCGGCGGCGGAGAGATTGCGCCGCTGCGTATGACCGCTCCCGTACAGAGTCCTGCCGTGCCCCAGCCGGAACAGCGGAACATCCCGACCCCGCCTCCGGCCCAACCGGTGCGTGAAGTACCGTCCGCGGCAGCGAGCGTTCCCGCGTATGAGCCACCGATTCAGGTGAACGAACCGGTTCCGGTATCGATTCCGGCGGAAGAGGCAAAACCGGCGACTCCGGCAGCCGATCCCGACCCTGCGGCGGAAGCGGCGGAGAGTGTCCCTGCGGGCGGCGTCAGCTGGGAATATGCGCTCTCACAGCTTGAAAACGAGCTGCCCATCGGCGTGCGCATCGTTCTGACGGACGCCACGCAGTCTTCGGGCGAGATCCGCGGCGGCGAGCTTATTCTGCGGCTGCTTCCAGGCTTTGCGAAAAATACCGTCAACGTCCCGGACGTGCTCAACAAGATCCGGCAGAAGGTGTCCGCGCTCTGCGGCACACCGATGCAGATCCGGCTGGAAGAGCTGCAAAGCGGCGGCGCGCAGGGTCTCGACAAGCTCGACTTTCTCGGAAAATTCGGAAATGTAACCATCCAATAAAAAGGAGACAGAAAACTATGGCAAAAGGATACAGAAGCGGCAGCTTCGGCGGCGGTATGAGCATGGGCGGCGGCATGAGACAGAGCGATCTTATGAAGCAGGCGCAGAAGATGCAGCAGGATATGCTGAAAATGCAGGAGGAGCTGGACGCCAAGACCTACTCCGCTTCGGCAGGCGGCGGTGTCGTCACGGCGGAGGTCAACGGCAAGCGCGAGCTCATCACGCTCATGATCGACCCCGAGGCTGTGGATCCCGACGATGTGGAAATGCTGCAGGACATGGTCATCGCGGCGGTCAACTCCGCGCTCAAGGCGGCGGAGACCTCCCGCGAGGAGAGCATGGCCAAGGTCACCGGCGGGCTGAACTTCGGCTTCTGATTTTAAAACTTGTTGTGCAAAAACAGCGCGGACAGCTCATCTGTCCGCGCTGTTTTTCGTCGCCTTGGACGATTGAATTAATAAATAAATTGACTATAATAGCGTCGATTAACAAGGGCACACACGTCGGACAGCCAGTCTTTTCGGTGCTTTTT
>CAVEPP010000323.1:0-2480 GCA_963617605.1 Alloprevotella sp.
TCCTTCACCTCCGGCAGCACGCGCCAGAGCTCCAGAAAATCGGCGTCCAAAACCTTCGACGCCTCCGCCGCGGCTTCGATCTGTGCGGTAACGGCGCGGGAGAGTTCATCCTCCAGTTGGGCGAGCATTTCTGCGTCCGCCGTGTCCGCGCCGGAGGATTCCGTCACCCCGGCGCGGACGCGCACCGCGATCCGGACCGCGCTCTCGCCGCCGTCCCGGACGGGGGAGAGGGAAGCCTTTGCCGTGTGCAGCTGCACCGTCACCGTGCCGCCGTTTCCGTCGGAGAGGACGTAGCTTGCCTGCGGCGCGAAGCCGAGAATAAGATCCGCGCCGAGCGCGGCGTCGGTATCGAGAAAGCCGCAGAGAGCCTCGCCGCGGAAAACGGCGTACCCGGCTTCGAGCGCGAGCGTCGTGCCGTTTTCCGCTGCAGGAACGCTCCCCTCCGGCGCGGTCGGGGCGATCGCGCAGGCGAGCGCCGCGCCGCTGCGGTTGAGCCGCGAGGCGATCTCCAGCACCGTGAAGCAGTGCGCGCTGCCCTGCCGCTCGGTGTCCGACTCGAGCGAGGAGAGCGCCGCGGTGATCTCGTTCTCACCGCCGTTTCCGGCGACAAGAGTATAGGCGCTTTCGCCCTTCACGACGAACAGCGGCACGCTCAGCTGCGTCTGCGTGCCGCGCTCAAAATAATCGAGGACCGGCGTGATGCCGCCGCGCGCGCAGTCCTCGCCGACGGCGGCGTACCGAATGTGCGCAAAGAACAGCTCTTCGCGCGGCGAAAAGTCCTGCAGGCGCTGCACGGCGGTCTGGATGCTCGCGCCGCGCGCGGCGAGCTGCGCCGATACCGCGTCCTCGCTCGCCGCGCCCGAGGAGACGGACACCGTCATGTCCCCGACGCCGCCGTCAAACCCGATCGTCTGGATGAGCTGAAGATCCTCGACCTGCCGCGGGTGCAGCAGAGACGCGCAGCCTGAAAACAGCATGAGCGCGGCAAACGCCGCGCCGAGCCGGAGAAAGCGCTTCATTTCCGATCCTCCTTTCGCAGCGGCGGGCGGAGAAAGGCGCGCCGCAGAGAGCCGGGGCGCGAATCCGTGAGCGGCGAGAGATAGCTCACGCCGAAATTTTCCATGTCGCACAGCCGCCACAAAAGCAGCATCAGCCCCGCCATCACGCCGTAAAGCCCGAGCACCACCGCGCCGAGCACGAGCGCGACACGCCAGAGCCGGATCGCCGCGCCGAGCTCCTGGCTCGGCTGGGCGTACCCCGCGATGCCCGCCATCGCTACTACTATAATAACGATCGGGCTCAAAACCTTTGCCTCCACCGCGCTCTGCCCGACGATCAGCGCCCCGATGACCGAGACCGTCTGACCGACCGGGTCGGGGAGGCGGATGCTGGCCTCCTGCAAAAGCTCGAACGAGAGGAGCATCCCGAGCGTCTCCGCCGCCGTGGAGAAGGGCACCGACTGTTTGGAGTCGATGACGCTCTGCAATAATTTATATGGTATCATCTCCTGGTGGTACATGGCGATGGCGACGTACAGCGCCGGAAGCGCGAGCGAGAGGAAGAGCGCCAGATACCGCAGCAGCACGAGCGCTGTGGCGACGGCGGCGTGGCGCGCCCTATCCTCCTGCACGCGCAGCATGTCCGGCAGCGTGGCCGGGAGAAGAAAGCCGATGGGCAGCCCGTCGCAGAGCACGCCGATCTTCCCGCGGGCGAGACCGAGCACGAACCGGTCGGGCCGTTCGGTGTGGATCACCTGCGGAAAGATGCCGCGGGGCGTTCCGGCAAGGTATTGTTCCACGTCCCCCGCGGCGAGCACCGCCGGGATATCGGGGAGCGAGAGGCGGGCCTTGATGCGCTCGACCTGTTCGGGCGGGGCCTCGCCTTCTATATATAATATATCTACCTTTGTTTTCGTCTCCGAGCCGAGCATCGTCTCCCAGAGCTTGAGCGTCGGCTTTCCGACGCGGCGGCGGAGGAGCGCCGTGTTCACGCGCACGGACTCGACGAAGGCGTCCTTCGCGCCGAGCACGCTCTTTTCGACCGTCGGCGCGTCCACGCCGCGCTTGTCGCCGGTCTTGACCTCAAAGGTGAGCGCAGTATGCTCACCGTTGAAAACGAGCGCGGCATATCCTGCGGCGATGTCAGAAACGGCCTCCGAGGGGGAGGTGCGCTGCCGGACGGTGCAGGCCCAGATGCCGCCCTCGAGCACGCGCGTGAGAAGATCGCGCTCGCCGCGTGCGCGGAGCTGCGAAAGCGGACGGACGATCTCACTGCTGATCTGCTCGGCGCTGACGCATCCGTCCAGATAAAAAAGCATGAGCGATACGCCGCCCGCCGAGAGCGCGCGGCTCTCAAAATCGGCGCACTTTTCAAATTCTTTTTCGATAAATTCCGAAAAATCCCGCCGCGCCGGTGCGGGATCGGAAAAGAGAAAATCAAACATATGGGAAGTATGTCCAGCACAAAACACTATATGTAGC
>CAVEPP010000324.1:0-2474 GCA_963617605.1 Alloprevotella sp.
GATGAGGGCGGCAGGCTCCTGCCGCCGGAGGACGCGCCGGAGCAGATGCGGCGCTATCTCACGCGCGACGGCATGGGCAACGGCGTCTTTCATCTGACTCGCGAGGTCTTCCTCACCGCGCAGGACGTGCGCAGCCTTCAGCTTGCAAAGGCGGCCGTTGCGGCAGGAATACGTGTGCTGCTCGACGCAAAGGGGATGAGCGCCCGCGAGCTTGACGGCGTGTATCTCGCCGGAGGCTTCGGGAGCTGTCTCGATCCCGCGAGCGCCGCGAGGATCGGCATGCTGCCCGATATCCCGCCCGGCATCCTGCGCAATCCGGGCAACACCGCTCTGGCGGGCGCATCCATGATAGCGCTCGGGCCGGAAAGGCTCGGCAGCGCGCTGGATATAGCCCGGAGCTGCAGATATATAGAGCTCTCCGGCCGCGCAGACTTTGCCGATGCGTTCGCCGGGAGCATGGCATTTTAAAATTTACAGCGGAGGTTTTTTATATGGAGATCCGTTTTCCTCTTATTCTTGACGGGGCGACAGGCACGGAGCTGCAGAAGCGCGGCTACATGGGCGATGTGAGCGCCGAGCAGTGGGTGCTGGAAAACCCGGACAGCATAGTCGGCATCCAGCGCAGCTATGTTGAGGCCGGGAGCAATGTCCTGTACTCGCCGAGCTTCGGCGCAAACAGGCACAAGCTCGAAGAGCACGGCATTTTCAATAAAACAGCGGAGTACAACCGCCGCCTTGCGGCGCTGTCGAAAAAAGCCGCCGGGGGCAGGGCCTGGGTCGCGGGCGACATCTCCCCTACCGGCATGTTCCTCGCGCCCTTGGGCGAGGCCTCGTTCGAGGAGCTCGTGGATATCTACACCGAGCAGGCCGCGGGGCTCGAGGAGGCCGGGGTCGACCTGTTTGTTATCGAGACGATGATGACGCTCTCCGATGCGCGCGCGGCCGTGCTTGCCGTGCGCAGCGTGAGCGATAAGCCCATATTCGTGACCTTCACCTGCGACGACACGGGCCGCAGCCTCTCGGGCACGGACGTGACAGCGGCACTGTGCGTGCTCCAGGGCATGGGCATAAGCGCCTTCGGGCTCAACTGCTCGGCAGGCCCGGAGCAGATGCTCAGGCAGCTTGAGCGCCTGCGCGAGTTTGCGCGTGTCCCGCTGATCGCAAAGCCCAACGCGGGCATGCCACAGATAGTGGACGGCAAAACGGTGTACGACTGTCCGCCGGAGGAGTTCACGGCCTTCGTGCAGCCGATGCTGGACTCCGGAGTCGCCATATTCGGCGGCTGCTGCGGCACGACGAGCGAGCACATCGCCGCACTCAGCCGTGCGCTCGAGGGCGCGCAGTTTGCCCATCCGGCGCCGGAGCATGCCGATATGCTCCCCGCCTCGACCGAAAAAGAGCCCATGTACCTCCCGGCTGACACAAAGCATGGCAGGGTGATCTGCGTGACAAGCGAGCTTGAGGACATCCTTTCAGACGAGCTCGACTCCGACGATGCGATGCTCGCGATAAGGCTCGGCGGCTGGGAGGACGTCGATATCTTCGCAGACTGCCAGTACATGATAAACAAGCCCCTGTGCATAGTCTGCGACGACGCCTCAGTGCTGGAGTCCGCCCTGCGGGTATATCAGGGGCGGGCGCTGTACGAGGGCGGCATATCCGAGGACGAGCTCCTGCCGCTGTGCGATAAATACGGGCTGATAATCTGAGCTATATGCAAAAAAGCTCCCCCTTCCGGGGAGCTTTTTCATCTTTATGCGATCTCTTCCTCTTTATCCTCGTCCACAGCGCGGCTGAGGTATCGGTCCTCGCACACGACCATGGTGTAGGCAAAGGCGCACAGGAGTATATTGACCCACGCGCCCTGAACGCCCATGAGTTCCACGGCAAAGAAGCCGGCTGCCGCGCCGAGATGGAAGGCAAGCAGCGTAAGGCCGTAAAACTTTGCCTTTTTAAAATGCACCCGGTCGCCGTCGGCTATATACTGCGCAAGGGCGAGCGAGGCCTGCTTTGTGTTGTTTGTGGAAAATATGGTCGAGCTGACAAAGCCCTTCGCGCCGGAAAAGGAGCTCCACTGGACGCTCACTGCGAAAAATATCGGATACAGCGCGAGAAGCACGTTCGCATCCTCCGGTATCAGGCACAGAACGACACAGGCGAGAGCGTCGATAAGCGGCGCCGCTCTGCGCATGTCGGTGCCGAAAAAGTGCGGCAGCAGCACCGTCATCATCGTGCCCGCGACATACAGCGCAAGAGCGCCTATATGCAGCAGCACGGCGGCGCCGTCGCCGCGCAGCGCGTTGATCGTCATTTCCAGAAGGTTCATCGTCTGGGCGCTGGCAAGCAGCCCGCTGCGGCAGAGAATGGCATATGCACCGAAAAATCCGCCGACGGAGGCAAAAGACATATGCCTGTACAGATCGGCGTTATCATTGATAAACACTTAAATCGCCAGGTTTCAATCAGGATAGTTC
>CAVEPP010000325.1:0-2449 GCA_963617605.1 Alloprevotella sp.
AGTAGGGGTTCGTGTAGCCAACGAGCGGCGCGGTGTCCCGCTCGGAAAAGCCGTCCCGCTCGATGAGCTGCCGCGCCTTTTCCATACGGACGCGCATGAGCGCATCGGTGAACGTTTCCCCGGTCATCTCCTTGAATTTCCGGCTCAGATAGATGTAATTGATGTGGTATTCCTGCGCAAAGGCGATCAGACTCAGATCCTCCATATACCGCGTCTGCACTGCATGCAGCACCCGGCGGAGTACGCCCTCGGTGCTGCCGGTCTCCTGTGCGGCGAGCGCATCGAAGGTCTTGTTCGTGATCTCGCGGAAGAGCGATGCCAGTTCGGACGGCCACTCAACGGCCTGGATGCGGTCAATGTAGTTCCCGCCGATCAGTGTGGAGATGTTGATACCCCGCCCGGCTTCCTGACAGCTCCGTTCCAGAGAGAACGTAAACTCCGTCAGCGCCCGCCGCAGGGACGGCATATGGAGGCAGGGAGCGTGTTCCAGCTCCATAGAAAGGCTCTTTTGCAGCTCGCTGCGGACGTCACGCCCGGAACGGATCAGCTCGGTGAGCTGCCGGTCATGAAACGGCAGGGAAAGCGCCGGCAGCCCCAGCTCGCGGACATCGGTATAGGCAAGTACCGGCTGGGAGCGGTGGACATAGTCCAGCGCGGCGGCGGCCTCCGTGTGCGCACGCGGAAGTCCGGCGAGCGATCCGCCGCCGCTCACACCCGCGCGAAAGATGCCTCCCGCTGCTTCAAGCTGTGAGCGAAACCATGCCCGCCAGCGGTGCGTCTCGCGCATACCGCCTTTCTCCGGCAGAAGAGACAGCACGGCAAACCGCCGCTCCTGCGGCAGGGAGAGAATGCGGCTCTCGAACGGCGCATTTTTCAGGAATTCTGCCGCCAGTGCGGTCTCGCGCGAGAGCACTTCGCCGAGAAGAAACGCGCTGTCCCGATGCGAGGCAAGATAGGCTTTGAGCGCGGCGTCTGCCTGACCGCCGGAGAGCGTTGCCGCGCTGAGCAGCGCGGAGAGCGCATCTCCGGAGCGGGAACGGTACAGTATTTTCTCCTTGACGCACCCGAGCAGCGCATTTAAATGCTCCGGGTCGACCGGCTTGAGCAGATAATCGAACACATGCGCGTGGATGGCTTGCTGCATATAGGAAAAATCAGTGTATTCGCTCAGCACGATGATCTCGCAGTTGAGCGCTCTCTCTTCAATCTCGCGGAGGAGCTGCCGCCCGTCGCATTCGGGCATGCGCATGTCGGTGATGAGGATATCCACCGGCGAGGCAATGAGAAAATCCAGCGCCTGCCTGCCGTTTTCGGCCTCCGCCGCCAGTTCGAGACCCAGCTCGTCCCAACGGATGCAGTGGATGAGCCCCCGGCGGATGGCGGTCTCGTCCTCGGCGATCATAACGCGGATCATGGGCTGCATCTCCTTTCCATGGGGATCACGATCTGGACGACCGTGCCGGTACCTTCCTCGCTGTCGAGCGTGAGCTGCGCCGTCTCATCGTAGAGAAGGCGCAGGCGCATATAGAGATTCCGCAGCCCGATCCCACGCCTTTCCTCTGCCGGTGAGGGCGCGTAAAGCGCCGAACGGAGCTGCGTGAGTTCCTCTTCGGTCATGCCCTGACCGTCGTCTGTTACCTCGACTGTCAGCCGGTCTCCGGCTGTCCACGCGCCGATGCGGATGGTTCCCGGCTTTTCCCGCTGCTCCAGACCGTGGAGAATGGCATTTTCCACGAGCGGCTGGATGCTCACGCGCGGCACGGCGCAGCCCATGACGTATTCCGGCACGTCGATCTCCGCATGCAGCCGGTCGCCGAAGCGAAGCTTCTGTATCGTGAGATAGTTTTCTACATAGGAAAGCTCCTCACGCAGCGAAACAAGCGGCTCATTTCCCGAAATGGTGTACCGCATCGTGCTGCCGAGCGCCGTTGCCATGCTTGCGAGATCGCTCATATGGCGGACGGCTGCCATGGACGCCATCGATTGCAGAACGTTATAAAGAAAATGGGGGTTCATCTGCGCCTGCAGCGCGCGGATCTCCGCTTTCTGCTGCTGGAGTGCAGCCTCATATTCCCCCGCAAGCGAGCGTTCGAGCTTGTCCATCAGCGCGTTGAAGCTGTTTCCGAGCCGTGCGATCTCGTCGGCGCCGGAGACCGTCACACGGTAGGAGAGATCGCGCAGCTGCGTTTCGTCCATGGCGTCTGCGAGCTCCTTTACCGGCTGGCTGATGACGCGCGAGGCGATCGCCGTCACGACGGCGATCAAAACTAGAGCGGCCACCGCAGCGGTGAGAATCGCGCTCGAAACGCTCATCGCGCCCGCGGAAAACTCCGACTGCGGCGTCAGCATCAGAACATACCAGCCCGCCTTTTCCGCTCTCGCCGACGCCATGGCATAGGAAACGCCGCTGGTCGTCAGCTCGTGCTGCGGCGCGTCGTCGGCAAAGCAC
>CAVEPP010000326.1:0-2445 GCA_963617605.1 Alloprevotella sp.
CGCGATGAAGTTCGGGATCGCCATGAGGCCGTTGAGCGTGTCGGCGATGTTCCAGACAAAGTCGAGCGACGAGACGCTGCCGACGACGATCACGATAATGAAGAGGAGCTGGTAGACCTTCGCCGCGCGGAGACCCAGCAGATACTGCACGCAGCGCGAGCCGTAAAGCGACCAGCCGAGGATCGTCGAATACGCGAAGAGCGTGAGCGCCACGGCGATGAACACCGAGGAGAACGTGCCGTTGAACACCGTGCCGAACGCCGCCGTGATGAGCGCGCTGCCGGGCTTTACGCCGAACGTCACGTCCACGCCGCTGATGATGATCGTGAGCGCGGTGAGCGTGCAGATGACGATGGTGTCCATGAACACCTCGAAAATGCCGTAGATGCCCTGCTCGACCGGGCCGTCGCAGTGCGCGGCGGCGTGCGCGATCGGCGCGGAGCCGAGACCGGCCTCGTTGGAGAAGGCGCTCCGGCGCAGTCCCCAGACGACCGCCTGACGGATCGTGATGCCCGCCGCGCCGCCGAGAATGGCGCGGGGCGCGAACGCCGCGGTGAATATCTCTTTAAACGCCCGGCCGACGCCGCCGATGTTGCCGAAAATGACGATGAGCGTCATAAGGATGTACGCCACGCTCATAAATGGGACCAGCTTTTCCGTCACGGCGCCGATGCGCTTGATGCCGCCGAAGAGGACGAGCGCCGTGAGCAGCGCAAGTCCGATGCCGAGCCCCCAGCGCAGCGCGACCTGTCCGCCAAAATCGGGGTTCACGGCGCACACCGCGTCCGTCACCGAGCCGACAATGGAGTTGGCCTGCGACATGTTGCCGATGCCGAACGCCGCGAGCGCGGCCAGCACGCTGAACGCCCCGGCCAGCCACTTCCACTTATCGCCCATGCCGTTCTTAATATAGTACATCGGGCCGCCGACCCAGTCGCCGCGCGCGTCCCGCTCGCGGTATTTGACGGCCAGCAAAACCTCGGAATACTTGATGACCATGCCGAGCAGCGCCGCCATCCACAGCCAGAACACCGCGCCGTAGCCGCCCATGGCGATCGCCTGCGACGTGCCGACGATGTTGCCCGTGCCGACGGTCGCGGCGAGCGCCGTCGTCACGGCCTGCAGCGGCGTGACGGCCCCGTGCGCCGTCTCCTGCTTCTGGAAGAGCTTTCCGGCCGTGTTTTTCATCGCGTAGCCGAAGCGCCGGAACTGCACCGCTCCGCTGCCCACGGTCAGATAGATACCCCCGGCGAACACGCACGGCAGCAGGATATACAGCCATGCCACGTTGTTCAGCGGCCCCGTCAGAAACCGGTACAGCCAGTGGTCATAAATCGTCATGTTGCATTTCCCCTCTTTTTCCCGCGGTATCTCAAAAAATAATATGAGGATTATACGCCGTGTATGCAGGAAATGCAATAGAAAATTTCACTGATTTAACGTTTTACAGTACGCCGCACAGCAACAAATGTCACAGAGCGGCTTACGCGCAGTGCACACGGCGCGGCCGTGCAGCACGAGCCGGTGGCAGAAATCGTTCGATTTCTCCGACGGAAGGACGGCGCGCAGCACCTTTTCGATGCGCACGGGGTCCTTGTCGTTATCGACGAGACCCATGCGGTTGGAGAGACGGATGCAGTGCGTATCCACCACAACCGCGCCGGGCTGATGGAACACGTCGCCGAGAATGAGATTGGCGCTTTTGCGCCCGACGCCGGGGAGCGTCAGGAGATCGTCCATATTGTCCGGCACCTTGCCGCTGTAGACCTCCGCGATGCGCTGCGCCTGCCAGACGAGATCGCGCGCTTTGCCGTGGTAAAAGCCGCAGGAGCGGATGAGCTCCTCGACCTCGCCGATATCGGCCTGCGCCATCGCCTCCACGGTCGGGAAGCGCGCGAAGAGCGCGGGCGTGACGAGATTCACGCGCGCGTCGGTGCACTGCGCGGCGAGCCGCACCTGCACGAGCAGCCGCCAGGCGTCCCGCTCGGTGAGCGTGCAGTCCGCCATCGGGTATTCGCGCTCGAGCGCGGAGAGAATGCCGCCGATCTGTTCTTTTGTCCGCATGAGAATCACCTCGCCGCGATTCTACCACGTTTCCGCGCCCCGTGACAAGATTCGCGGTTGTTTTGGCGGCGAAAAAACGGTATAATAAAATATCGCATATTTCAAAGGAGGCGTTCCGATTGCCGGAGAAAAAATACCGCCCGCTGGCGGACGAGCTGCGCCCGACGGAGCTGGACGACGTCGTCGGCCAGAACCACATTCTCGGCAAGGGCGGGCTGCTGCGCCGCATTATCGAAAGCGGCGATATCCCGAACATGATCTTTTACGGTCCGTCCGGCACGGGCAAAACGACCGTCGCGCGCATCATCGCGGAGAAAACGAACCGCACGCTGCGAAAGCTCAACGCCACGACCGCGGGACTGGCGGACATCCGCGCGATCA
>CAVEPP010000327.1:0-2434 GCA_963617605.1 Alloprevotella sp.
CCGGTATTTTGAAGAGCTCATCGAGACCGGCACGATCCGCGCCGTCACGCCGAGTGATTTGTGGTACGAAGCGCGCACGGACTTCTCGCCGGAGCAGGCCGGCGTGCCGCTCACGGCGCACCCGGATACCGGCTTTGAGCTTTTGCAGGGAAGCCCCCGTTTCTCCGGCAAGATCCTCGGCGGGTGCATCGATACGCTCTTCGACTTCTTCGACGGCGGACGGTATGCCGATATGCCGGTGCTGTGCCAGAAGTACGGTCTCTTCCCGAGCGCGGAGGACTGGAAGGGGAGGATCATTCTGCTCGAATCGAGCGAGGAATATATGCCGCCGGAAAAATACCGCCGTGCGCTTGAGCACTTCAAGGCCGCCGGGGTATTTGATGCGGTGTCCGGCGTGCTCGTCGGGAAGCCGATGGACAGGAAGTACGAATCGGAGTACAAAGCCGCGCTCACGGATGTGATTGCCGATAGCGCGCTGCCCATCGTCTGCAACATCAACATCGGCCACGCGCTGCCGCGCTGCATCCTTCCGTTCGGCGTGGAGGCCGCGGTGGATGTGGACGAACAGAAGATCACCTTTGCATAACAGGAAAGCGCCGGACGGCAGAGAAGACCCCGCCGTCCGGCGCAAGTTTTTTATGGAGATCAGGCGTCCGCGAAGAAGCCGAAGCCCGCTACCTCGCTCGTGGGGAGCGAGAAGACGATGGCCTTTGCCGGGGTGTCCGGCCCGGCTTTTTTGAGAATGGAGCGCATGATCTCGCTCTTCTCTTCGGTCTTGGAGACGATGAGGATGACTTCCTTTTCCTCGGCGATGGAGATGTTGTGGAACTTCGGGTCGGCCTTGGCACCGGTACCCTTGCCGTGGAGCACCGTGCCGCCGCGGGCGCCTGCGGCGCGGGCGGCGTTCATCACGAGATCGGTCTGCCCTTCGCTCGCCACAACGATGATCAGCTCATACGCATAGCCCGCCGGCGGAGCCGTCTTTGCGGATTTGTTCTCTTCACCCATCAGATACGCCACAGTTTTCCCTCCTCCAATGCTTTTGACCGGCACGGCGATCACAATGCCGTGACCCGGTACGCCGATGTGCAGCCGCCGCTTCTGTGCTTCGATCAGCGCGGCGGTCTTTTCCTCGGTCGCCGTGGACAGGACGACCCATTTTTCGTTCGATTCGATCCCGAGCAGATCGAGCATGCTCTGCACCGCCGTGCCTCGCCCGTGCAGTGTCACGTTGAGCGGCAGCGCGAGCTCTTCGCATATGTCCTCGAGCACGCCGAGCGCTTCGGGATTGGTGATGGATATGACGTAGTTCATGCGCTCGCCTCCCAAAGCTCGATGATATCGTAATCGCCGTAGACGGCCGCCTCTTCCTGCGGACGCTTTGCGATATGTTCATAGTAGAAGCCGACGGCCTGGATCGAGAGCAGCGGCATCATGGCGACCAGTGCCACAACGCCGAAGGCGTCGCACAGCACGTCGCCGCCGAGGGCGATGCTCGTGCCCATCATAAACTGAAGCATGAATGTCGCCGTCATGGGGCCGGAGGCCACGCCGCCGGAGTCGAACGCGATGGCGGTGTAGATGTCCGGCACGAAGAACGAGAGAATCAGCGCGAGCGCGTAGCCCGGTACGATGAACCACAAGAGCGAAATGCCGGTCACAACGCGCAGCATGGCAAACGCCATCGCAAGCGCGATCGCCACGGAAAGGCTGGCTTTGATCGTCTTGCCGGGGATAGCGCCGGCGCTCACGTCTTCGATCTGCTTTTCGAGCACGCCTACGGCGGGCTCCGCGGAGATGATGAACCAGCCGAGCAGCGCCGCGAGCGGGATGAGAAGCCAGCTCTGATTCCCTTCGGCGAGCGCCGCGCCCAGCTCTGCGCCGAGCGACGAGAAGCCGACGTTCACGCCCGTGAGAAACAGCACGAGACCGACGTAGGTATACAGGATGCCGACCATGATCTTCCAGAAGCTCCGGCGGTTCATGCGGAACATGGCAAGCTGGAAAATGAGGAAGATGCCGACGATCGGCAGCATGGATATGGCCATTTCCTTGAGGTATACCGGGATCGCGCCGAGAAACGCCCGGCCGATGCTGGTCGTGCTCGCGTAGGATACCTCCGTGAGCTCCGCAACGCCGGAGCTGTCGCGGTAAAAGAGCCCGAGAATGAGCACCGCGAGGATCGGCCCGATGGAGCAGAGCGCCACGAGGCCGAAGCTATCGGCCTTCGCGCCGCTGTCGCTTCGGATGTTCGATACGCCGAGACCGAGTGCGAGGATGAACGGCACGGTCATCGGTCCGGTCGTCACGCCGCCGGAGTCAAACGCGATGGAGAGAAAGTTCTTATCCGTAAACGCCGCGAGCGCAAACACGATCGCGTAGCATACGAGCAGCACCCAGCGCAGGCGGATGCCGTAAAGGATACGCACCATGC
>CAVEPP010000328.1:0-2431 GCA_963617605.1 Alloprevotella sp.
GCGTGTACATTGGCTTTTCGTTGCCCTTCTGCACGAGTTTCACAATGCCGAAGATCAGAAGGCCGACAAGCACGAGCACAATGAGCAGGAACGCCGGGTGGATACGGTTTTTGCCGATGCGCGGCAGACGGAAGGAAAAACCCTTGCCGCTGTTATCAGACGGCGGGCGGCGCGGCGGCGTGCCGCTGCCGGAGGAGCGTCCCGCGGCGGCGCGCTGCGCCGGACGGCGAACGGCGCCGGGACGGTAATAATCCCCGTGGGGGCGCTGGGATGCCGTGTAGGAGCGCTGCGGCGTCTCCCGCTGCGGGATGCCGCCGCCGTAAAAGGGATCGCTTTCCGTCTCCGGCGGCTGCGGCGCGGCGCGGTAGCCGCCGGTCGCGTACGGCTGACGGTATGTGCCGTCGCTGCGGCGGTAGGGATTGCTTCCCTGCGCCGTTCTGCCGTAGGGGTCAGTCTGCGGCTGTGCAGCGTTATAATACGGATCGGTCTGTCGCGGCTGCGCTGTTGGCCGGTACGGCTCTCTCTGCGGCTGTACCGGGCAGCCATAGGCATCGGCTTGCGGCTGCGCGGGCGGCGCGCGGCGGTTTTCCTGTGCGCTCTGCTCCAGATTGCCGCTGCGAAGAGCGTCCCACGATATTTCCGTGAAAGCTGCGCTGCTGCCGCCATAAGGCTGCCGCTGCTGCATCTGGCGGCTGCTGTAGCCGCTATAGTCCGCATACCCCTGCGCCGGGCGGCTCTGCGGCGTATACGGCACGGCGCGCGGCGCGGTCCGCGCCGGTTCGGCGGCGGGACGTGCGCTGCGGCGGTTTGCGGTCTCCGTCCCGGTATACTGGGGCGCCGGGCGACCGGAGTTCGGCGTGCGGCGCACGCTGTCGAGCGGCAGCTCGGTAAAAAGGGCGCTCTCGCTCTGGGACGCTGCGCTCTCACGCTGCGGCGGGCGCGATGCGCCGTCTCTGCGGTAATAGCTGTTGGACTCGCGGTTTTCCATGTGGAAAGATACCTCCGCACAATAATACAAGTGTATTATAGTGAATTCTGTCTTAGTATGCAAGTAAAAAAAGCGTTTCGTTTTTCTTGCGCAGCGGCGCTTGGCGTGGTATAGTAATTTAGTTAAAATAGGTTTATTTTACACGCAAGAAGGAGTACTCCCATGTGGATTGCCGATAACTGGAAAGATTACGAACTGATCGACGCCTCGAACGGCGAGCGTCTCGAGCGCTGGGGACAGCACATTCTCGTGCGCCCCGACCCGCAGGTCATCTGGAAAACGCCGCGCACCTCCCCCGCCTGGAAGCGCCCGGAGGGGCGCTACAGCCGCAGCCACACCGGCGGCGGCTCGTGGGACAAGGGCGGCCTCCCGGCGAGCTGGGACATCCGCTACGGCTCGCTCACCTTCCATGTGAAGCCCATGAACTTTAAGCACACCGGTCTCTTCCCCGAACAGGCGGCAAACTGGGACTGGATGCAGAAAAAGATCCGCGAGGCCAATCGCCCGATCAGCGTTTTGAATCTCTTTGCCTATACCGGCGGCGCAAGCGTCGCCTGCCTTGCTGCGGGCGCAAGCGTCTGCCATGTAGACGCCGCAAAGGGCATGGTCGCCTGGGCGAAGGACAACGCCGCGGCGTCCGGCGTTGCTGGCGCGAGCGTCCGCTGGATCGTGGACGACTGCGCCAAATTCGTCGAGCGGGAGATCCGCCGCGGACATAAGTACGACGCGATCATCATGGATCCGCCGTCCTACGGCCGCGGGCCGGGCGGCGAAGTATGGAAGCTCGAGGACAATCTCTGGGACTTCGTCTCGCTCTGCTCCGGCGTCCTCTCGGACGACGCGCTTTTCGTGCTCATCAATTCCTACACGACGGGGCTCGCCCCCTCGGTACTCTCGTATATCACCGACAGCATCTTCACCGCCCGCCGCGGCGGTTCCTCGCGCGCCGAGGAGCTGGGGCTTCCCGTCACGCAGAGCGGCCTTGTGCTCCCCTGCGGGGCGAGCTGCCGCTGGGAGGCTTAAATGGCAAATTCCGTGATCACACTCGATAATGTATCCTTCCGCTATCCCGACGCCGCGCGGGACGCGCTCTCGGGCGTCAGCCTGTCGATCGAAGCAGGATCGTTCATCGCCGTGCTCGGCCACAACGGTTCAGGCAAGTCCACGCTCGCAAAGCTCCTGAATGCCATTCTCGTGCCGACGGAGGGTACCGTGACCGTCAAGGGCATGGACACGCGCAGCGAGGAAAACCTTCTCAACGTGCGTCGGACGGTCGGCATGGTGTTCCAGAATCCCGACAACCAGATCGTTGCGAGCGTTGTGGAGGACGACGTGGCGTTTGCGCCCGAAAACCTGGGCGTTCCCCCGGCGGAGATCCGCCGCCGCGTGGACGAGGCCTTGGAGCGCGTCGGTATGTACGAATTCCGCAATAATGCCCCGCAC
>CAVEPP010000329.1:0-2426 GCA_963617605.1 Alloprevotella sp.
GCGTGCCGGGCCATTCGTGGCAGGTCGTCGCCTGCGGAAAAACGTCCCTTGCGCACAAGGCGATCCTCTGCGCCGGAAAGACGCTGGCGAGCGCCGCCATTGCGCTCATCGACGATCCGGCGCTGCTGCAAAAGGCACAAAAGGAATATGCCGGGCGAGCCGAATCCGGCTATGTCTGCCCCATTGAGCCGGACGCCGTGCCGATCGCAATTTGATATCCCAAACCAGTCTCTGACAAATGTCCGCCGGTTCTCCGTCCGTCGGACATTTGTTTTTTATTCATTGTCAAAATCCACAGTATATTCATTTTTATTCGTGCTTCCCCGTTCACGATTCATAAATTTCACAAACCAGTGAATTTTATTCGCAAACAGGCTTGACTTTGTGAATCTCCGGTGTTAATATCCAGCCATACTAAATAATAATTCATTTGGAGGAAGAAACAATGAATACCGTTCCCAAGTACATGTCCAACGCCATCACCGCCATCCAGTGCGCAACGATCGTTGCCCTGATCGCGCTGTTTGCCCCGCTGTTCATGTAAAATCCCACCGCTCCCGGATCTTCCGGCGAAAGACGAAAACCCCGGCGCAGCAAATTGCGCCGGGGTTTTCGCGTTTTTCGGAAAGGAAAAAGCTGTACGAACTTTCGTTCGCACAGCTTTTTCTTATTTTACCGGCAAACGAGCTCGTCGTTCTCGACGTCCACCGTGAGCGTGCTGCCCGCGGCGAGATCACCGGAGAGAATGGCTCTTGCCAGCAGCGTTTCCACGCTGCTCTGGAGATACCGGCGCAGCGGACGCGCGCCGTAGAGCGGATCGTAGCCGCGCTCGATGATGAGCTCCTTCGCCTTGTCGGTGATGCAGAGCTTGAGCGAGCGGTCGGCCAGGCGCTTCTTGAGCCCTTCGACCATAATGTCGATGATGCCGGTGAGGTTTTCCTTCGTGAGCGGCTTGAAGAGGATCGTCTCATCGAGGCGGTTCAGAAACTCCGGCCGGAACGCGCGGTGCAGCTCGCCCATGACGGCTTCCTTCGCGGAATCGGTGATGTTGCCGTTCATATCGATGCCTTCGAGCAGGTACTGGCTGCCGAGGTTCGAGGTGAGGATAATGATCGTGTTCTTGAAGTCCACGGTACGGCCCTGCGAATCGGTGATACGGCCGTCGTCGAGAATTTGCAGCAGGATGTTGAACACATCCGGGTGCGCCTTTTCGATCTCGTCGAACAGCACGACGCTGTAAGGTTTGCGCCGCACGGCCTCGGTGAGCTGGCCGCCCTCGTCGTAGCCGACGTATCCCGGAGGCGCGCCGATCAGACGCGAGACGGAGAATTTCTCCATATACTCGGTCATATCGATGCGCACGATGTTGTGCTCGTCGTCAAAGAGACATTCGGCAAGGGACTTCGCCAGTTCAGTTTTGCCGACACCCGTGGGGCCGAGGAACAGGAAGCTGCCGATCGGGCGGTTCGGGTCAGCGATGCCGGCGCGGGAGCGGAGAATCGCCTCCGTGACCTTCTGCACAGCCTCGTCCTGCCCGACGACGCGGCGATGGAGATAATCGTCCAGATGGAGGAGCTTTTCGCGCTCGCCCTCCACGAGGCGCGCCACGGGGATACCCGTCCAGCGTGCGACGATGGCGGCGATCTCCTCCTCGGTGACGGTATCGTGCACCATGGAGTTCTGCTTCTTCTCTTCCGAGGCTTTCACGGCCTCGGCGAGCTTTTTCTCCAGCGCGGGCAGCTCAGAGTATTTGAGCCGGGCCGCGGTCTCATACTCGTAGCGCAGCTGCGCGTTTTCAATGTCTGCGTGGAGCTTTTCGATCTCGCCCTTGAGCTTTTTGACCTCGTCCACGCTGTTCTTTTCGCTTTCCCAGCGCGCTTTCATCTCATTGAACTTGTCCTTAAGATTGGCAAGCTCTTCGCGCAGCTTGGCAAGACGGTCCTGGCTGAGCTGGTCGTCCTCCTTCTTGAGCGCCATTTCCTCGATTTCGAGCTGCATGATCTTGCGGCGGATGCCGTCCAGCTCTTCGGGCATGGAGTCGATCTCCGTGCGGATCTGGGCGCACGCCTCATCCACAAGGTCGATGGCCTTATCCGGCAGGAAGCGGTCGGTGATATAGCGGTTGGAGAGCGTCGCGGCGGCGACAAGCGCGTTATCGTGGATACGGACACCGTGGTAGACCTCGTAGCGCTCCTTCAGACCGCGGAGGATGGAGATCGTGTCCTCGACCGTCGGTTCATCCACCTGCACAGGCTGGAAGCGGCGCTCGAGTGCGGCGTCCTTTTCAATATACTTGCGGTACTCATCGAGCGTCGTGGCGCCGATGCAGTGCAGCTCACCGCGGGCGAGCATCGGCTTCAGGAGGTTGCCGGCGTCCATGCTGCCCTCGGTCTTGCCCGCGCCGACGATGGTGTGCAGCTCGTCGA
>CAVEPP010000330.1:0-2424 GCA_963617605.1 Alloprevotella sp.
CTTCCGGTTTTTATGAGCGTGTTCATTTAACATCTGTATCATACTCGTTCTCCGGCGTTTTGTCAATAAAATGTTGAATAAAGTTTTGATTTTCTTTTTGTATACCATTACCGGATATTCTGCTTCTCGTGTGCCGGCAAAAGAAAATATTCCCGCCGTCCTGTCGGACGTCGGGAATATTTTCTAATTCTTCTGATTCAATACTATCGGTTCAGCGCTCGCAGGACTTCGTCATACTCCGGGATGCTCGAAATGCCGCCCGGCCTCGTTGCGGAAAGTCCCGCGGCGGCGCAGGCGAAGGAGACGATATCGCGCAGCTCTCCTTCCCCCAGCGCTTCGGGCGAGACGCCGTATTGCAGCAGCTTCCACACCGCGCTCCCGCCGAAAATGTCGCCCGCGCCGGTGGTGTCGGCGATCTTCAGCCCCGGCAGCGCCGGTTCCCGGCCCGCGGCGCGCGCATTCCGAAAACAACATCCGTCCGCGCCGCAGGTGACGAACACCAGCTTCACGGGCAAATTCCGGCAGATATGCTCCGCGCCCTCTTCCGGCTCCAGAGCGAAAAGGAACTTCACCTCTTCGTCGCTGATCTTCACCACATCCGCCTGCCCCAGCCCCCAGAGGAGCTGTTCTTTTGCCTCCGCAAGATCCTTCCAGAGCGGTGGGCGCAGATTGGGGTCATAAGTAACCAGCTTCCCCTTCGATCTCGCGTAGGCGACGGCCTGCCGCGTAGCGGAGCGCGCCGGTTCATCGGTCAGCGACAGCGAGCCGAAGTGAAAGACCTTCGCCTCGTCGATGAGGGAGAGATCGATCTCCGGAAACGAGAGGCACGTGTCCGCGCCGGGCTTCCGGGCGAAAGCGAACTCGCGCTCGCCCCGCGCGTCCAGCGTGACGAAGGCCAGCGTTGTGAATACGTCGGGCACGGCGATCATGCCGCGTGTTTCGATGCCCGCACGCCGCAGCGTTTCGATAAGAAGCCGCCCGAAGGTGTCGTCCCCCACTTTGCCCAGCATCGCGGTCTTTGCACCGTACTTTGCCAGCGCCGCGAGAAAGTTTGCCGGAGCGCCGCCGGGGTGTGCCGCCATCGTCGGGTATCCGTCACCGTCGGTCGAAAGGCATGTAAAGTCGATCAGCAGCTCGCCCAGCGCGGCAACGTCAAGCATATCTCCGCCTCCTGCTCATGCAGCTTTTATACGGTCTCCTGCCGGATACCGCGGATGGCGCTGATGACCCAATCCTGCGCCTGCTGCTGAATCACCGTGCCGCAGTACGGGCACCGCGCGCTCGCGTTCACGTCGAGCGGCGCGCCGCAGCCCGGGCAGGTGATGCGCTTCGTTTCGCCGCTTTCGGCCTCGGTCTTCGTGCCGGTCGGACGCAGAAGGTCCCACTCGTAGGTCATGTATTTTTCCTGGTCGCGGCTGCCGCGGACGATTTGCTGCGTGCCGTCGTTCACGGTGTAGTCTGTGATGCGCGTGCGCAGCCGGAGAAGGATGTGGTCCTCGCCGCCGGTCTGGTGGAAGCCGAGCGGCGTCACGTCCAGCACCGCGATGCGCTCGACGACGTTCGTCTCGCCGCGCTGCACATACCCCTGGAGCGAGCGCTCCATCTGCGTGAAGAGCGCGTCGGTGAAGTACGGCCGCAGCGACTCGATGTTCCTCGCCGTCCAGCCGTTCTGCATCTGCACATAGAGATTCGACGCCTTCTCGCACAGCGCCGCCGAGTTGAAGGCCGGATCGATCTTCGTGTATTCGCCGATGGGCGTGAGCGCGGCGCTGTTGGCGCGGCTCTCGGCACGCTCAGCGCGCCGGGCATTCGTTCCAACGGACGAACCACCCTTGCGCTTCTTGTCCTTTCCGAACACCTGCGCAACGATAATGATGACGACGATCACCGCGAGGATCGTCCAGAAATCGATCCCGTCGCCGCCTCCGCTGCCGAAGATGAATATGTCGCCGCCGCCCGACCAGTCGCTGTCGGAATCGCTGGAGGACCAGTCGTCGTCATAATCGTAGCTGAAATCATAATCCGAGCTGCCGGAAAAATCGCCGAAATCGGCAAGAGCCGTGACGTTCAGCACGACGAGCGCGCAGAGCAGCACGGCAAGCAAAGTAAGAACTCTCTTCTTCAATGCGGCATCCTCTCCCTTATCTTTTTCTATGCGGGATATTTGTCTCCAATTATATATTCTGCCGCCGCGTATGGCAAGAGGGATTTCCCTCCCGCCGCGCGCCGAAGCGCAAAGCAGCCCCGTCCGGTACGCCCGGACAGGGCTGCTCAACCTATCAAAGAAGCCTCGCAGAGTTTGCGCCCGCAGGCACAAAAGAAGTTTAAAACATTTTTGCCGATGACATGTGCATCGGCAAAAATACTTTTCGGCTCGCAAACGTGCGAGCGCAGCGAGTGCGCTGCGGCGAGCCGCAGCCTTTT
>CAVEPP010000331.1:0-2421 GCA_963617605.1 Alloprevotella sp.
GTACGGCGCAGGAGGACGCGAGATCGGGCTCGCGGTGGGGAAGGCGCTTGGCGTTACGCTCTATGACCGCGACATCATCGCCGCCACCGCCAAGGCGAGCAGCATCGACGCGAGCCAGATCGAGCGCGAGGGCGAGGAGATCTCCGCCACGGAGAGCATCCTGCGCAACATCACGCCCATTTCCTACGACCAGAAGGATTATATTTATGAGACCCAGCGCAGCGTCATTCTTGACCTTGCCGCGCAGGGGCCGTGCGTCATTCTCGGGCGCTGCGCCGACGTTGTGCTGCACGACGCCGGGATCGAGACGCTGAATGTGTACATCTATTCCGACGAGGCGCACCGCGCCGAGCGGATCGCCGATTATCTCAATACGACCGACACCGCCGAGATCGTCCGCGCCATGAAGAAGAAGGATCGCGCCCGCCGCAGCTACTATGAGCACTACACCGGCCAGCACTGGGGCGACTGCCACAACTACGACATTACGCTCAACAGCGGCTCTCTCGGCGTGGAAGCGTGCGTGCAGCTCATCTGCGCGGCGGCGAAGGCTGCGGAAAACAAATAAAAAAATTCCCGTCCCGGTGCCTGTCGGCTCCGGGGCGGAGTGCTTTGCAAAGGAGAAATCACCATGGCAGAGAATACGAATACGGCTCTGCGCGAGCAGGTCATTTACAGCGTTTATGTGCGCAACCATACGCCGGAGGGGACGTTCCGCGCCGTCATCCCCGATCTTGACCGCATCCGCGCGCTGGGAACGGATATCGTCTGGTTCATGCCCATCCACCCCATCGGTGAGAAGGGCAAAAAGGGCAGTCTCGGCTGCCCGTATGCCAACCGCGATTACGGCACGGTCAACCCCGAATACGGCACGCTCGACGATTTCAAGGCGCTCGTGGACGCGATCCACGCGCGCGGAATGAAGTGCATCATCGACGTGGTGTACAACCACACGTCGCCGGACGCGGTGTACGTCACCGAGCACCCGGAGTTTTACTACCGCAAGCCGGACGGCAGCTTTGGCAACAAGACCGCCGACTGGACGGACGTCATCGACCTCGACTATTCCTGCGCCGCGCTCTGGGACGCGCAGATCAAGCATCTCTGCTACTGGGCGGGGATCGTGGACGGTTTCCGGTGCGACGTCGCCTCGCTCGTGCCGGTGGAGTTCTGGAAAAAGGCACGCGAAGCCGTGGAAAAGGTGCATCCGGGGTGCATCTGGCTCGCCGAATCGGTGCACCGGAGCTTCGTTGTGTTCAACCGGCAGCAGGGCATCCCCGCGGCGACGGATAACGAGCTTTACACCGCGTTCGACATGGAGTATGAGTACGACATCCGCGAGACGTTCGACAAATACATCGCCGGAAAGCAGCCGCTCAGCGCGTGGATGGACATGCTGAATTTCCAGGAGGCTATGTACCCGGAGAACTATGTGAAGCTGCGTTGCATGGAAAACCACGATATGCCGCGCATTGCCGGGCTCGTGCCGGACGAGAAGGCGCGCCGGAACTTCACGGCGCTGCTGTACTTCCTCAAGGGCACGGTGCTGCTCTACGGCGGGCAGGAGTATTCCTGCGACCGGGTGCCGAGCCTCTTTGATAAGGACGTGTTCCCGCGCACGGGCAAAGACATCACGCCGCTGCTGCGCCAGCTCAACGCCGTGCGGCGGGAGCATCTCTCCGCGGAGGACTGGTTCACCGCGGAGGCCGACGATACGGACGACATTGCCGTCTGCCTGCGCGACGACGGGAAAACGAAAAAGCTCGGCGTCTTCTCTCTGAAAGGAAAGAGCACCGAGGTCGAAGTGCCGGTGAAAGACGGGAATTATGTAAACTATATCACCGGCGAGACCGTGACCGTGCAGGGCGGGAAGCTGCGCTGCGCCGGGGAGCCGGTCATCCTTTCGGAGTAAAATAAAAGGCCCCCTTGTGTAAAGGGGGCTGGCAGCGAAGCTGACTGGGGGATTGTAGTTTCTGGAAAACGACAATCCCTCCGTCTTTTGCCTTCGGCAAAATCCACCTCCCTTTACACAAGGGAGGCTTAGGGACGGGCCCTCTCCGTCACGGCGTAAAGCGCCGTGCCACCTCCCCCAGAGTGGGAGGCAAGATAGTTTTTCGCAAACCCACTTGGCCCCCCTAACAGGGGGGGCAGCCGTCAGGCTGACTGAGGGGTTCATCACTCCGCCGGAAATCGCTTCAGCAGCCGATATACCGGCATGAGCTTTTCAAAGGCGTCCACAAGCACATGCGGTAACTCGGACGAATAGAGCGCCCCGCCGTGGTCGTATTCGGCGCAGAGGCTGATCCACTTGCGGTTGTACCACGGATTGATCACGTCGCCCACGTCCTTTTTGAGCCGCTTGTACTGCTCGTCCTCGAGATGAAATTCGCTCTTTGCCACGCGTTTGGCAAGGCGCTCCAT
>CAVEPP010000332.1:0-2400 GCA_963617605.1 Alloprevotella sp.
CCCCGCGAGGATATGCGCTGGGAAAAGACCCCCACGGCAAGCTCCGCGCTCCGGCTGGACAAGGACGTGTCCGTCGCCATGGAGAAGATGGAGCAGATCCGCCGCATTACCGAGTCGCTGCCCGGTATCGACTGCGGCGCGTGCGGTTCCCCCAAATGCAGGGCCTTCGCCGAGGACATCGTCGCCGGACGGGCCGAGGCTCGTACGTGCGTATTTTCCAAAGACGAATAAAACATTTTTCCAAGCATTTTTCTCCAGTTAATTACGGCGAGCGGGTTTCCGCCGCCTTCAGGTGGTAACGATATGATCCTTACAGACCTTCACATTCACTCCTGTCTCTCCCCGTGTGCGGACGATACCATGACGCCGGCGGCGATCGTAAAAGCCGCCAAGGACGTGGGGCTGGAGCTGATCGCCATCACGGATCACAATTCCGCGCGCAACTGCCCCGCCGTGGCTGCCGAGGCGGAGAAAGCCGGCATCGGCTTCATCCCCGGCATCGAGGTGACGACCTCGGAGGAGATCCACTGTGTCTGCCTTCTGCCCGATCTCGGCAAGGCGGCGGCGTTCTCCCGCTGGCTCGACACGCTGCGCCCCGGTATTGCCAACCGTCCGAACGTTTTCGGCCGCCAGACCGTGATCGGCTCCCGCGGCAGCCGGACGGAGGAGCGCGAGCTGCTCTTCATGGCGCGGCGCATTTCCGTCAACGAGCTCAGCCGCGCCGTGCGGCAATACTCGGGGCTGATCTGGCCTGCGCATGTGGATAAGCCGTCCAACTCGCTCTATTCCATTCTCGGCTGCTGGCCGGAGGATCTGGATATGGACGCCGTGGAGCTCTACTACGAAAAGGAGCCCGCGGGCATTCCGGAGCACATCCACCGGCTGCGCTGCTCCGACGCGCACCGGCTCTGGGACATCAAAGGCGGGTACCCGCTCCCGCTGGAGAGCGCCGACTTTGCCGGATTGAAAAAATATCTCCGGGGCGAATAAGTGATCAAAACGCGCGGCAGGTTTTCATAACCTGCCGCGCCTTATAGCGTTTATTCAAAAAGAGAAAGAGAGAGAATATCCGATGGATTCCGAAAAAAACGCGGCGGAAAGCGGCAAAAGCCTTCTCCGCCGCCACGCGAAGCTTACGGCGCGATATATTCGTACGTTCATTTTGTGGGCGGCTGCGGGGCTTGTGATCGGCGCGCTCGGCGGGCTGGTCGGCACCGCGTTCTGCTATGCCATCCGCGAGGCAACGCAGCTGCGGGGCGCGCATCCGTGGCTTTTGTACTTTCTGCCGCTCGGCGGTCTGCTGATCGTGTGGCTCTACCGGCTGCGCGGCATGCACCCAACGGACACGAATGGCGTGCTGCTCGCCATCCACGCTCCGACCTCCATCCCCGGCTCGACCGCGCCGCTCATCTTCATCGGCACAACGATCACGCACCTGTTCGGCGGCTCCGCCGGACGCGAGGGCGCGGCGCTGCAGCTCGGCGGTGTGCTCGGCTATCAGCTCGGCAAGGCGCTCCGGCTGGACGATAAAGACATCCACCTCATCGTCATGTGCGGCATGAGCAGCGTGTTCTCCGCGCTCTTCGGCTCGCCGCTCACGGCGGCGGTGTTCGCCATGGAGGTGGCAAGCGTCGGCATCCTCCACTTTTCCGCCATTCTGCCGTGCCTCACAGCGTCGCTCACGGCGGCGTATCTCGCAAGCGCTCTTGGCGCGGCAGCGGAGACATTCCCGCTCGGCGCGGCCATTCCGTTCACGTGGGCGAGCGCCGGAACGGTCGTTGCCATTGCCGCGGCGTGCGCGGTGCTGAGCATCGTCTACTGTATTGCGCTGCGGCAGGGCGGAAAGGCGCTCGGCAAAGCCGTTCCGAACAGCTATCTGCGCGTATTTCTCGGCGGCAGCGCGGTGGTGCTGCTCTCGCTTGTGCTCGGCACGCGGGACTATAACGGTGCGGGCATGGACGTGATCGCCACCGCGATGCAGGGCAACGCCCGCCCGGAGGCGTTCGCGCTCAAAATGCTCTTTACGGTGTTCACAATGACGACCGGCTATAAGGGCGGCGAGATCGTCCCGGCCATGTTCATCGGCGCGACGGCCGGGCGCGTGCTCGGCAATCTCTTCGGGCTGGCGCCGGGGCTCGGCGCGGCGGTGGGTCTGCTCGGCATGTTCTGCGGCTCGCTCAACTGCCCGATCAGCGCCATTTTCCTCGGCGTCGAGATGTTCGGCGGGGCAAATATCCAGTACTATGCCATTGCCGCCGCCATCAGCTTCATGCTCTCGGCAAACTTCGGCCTTTATAAGGAGCAGAAGATCGTCTATTCCAAGATCCGCGCCGAATTCATCAACCGTTATACGGACTAATTTTCGCACGACGTAAAACACCCGCAGAGACTGCAGCAGTC
>CAVEPP010000333.1:0-2400 GCA_963617605.1 Alloprevotella sp.
GCCCTGCATCGGCGCGCTCACACCCTTGAGGGAGAGCGTCACATCGGCGCCCGTGGCTTCCGTTTCGAGACTGTCCACGGCGTTTTCCGCGATGCGGAGAAGATCGCAGGACTCGAATACGTAGTCCTCGCCGCCCGCGTCGAGCCGGGTGAGATCGATGATGTCCTCGACGAGCTTCGTCATGCGGCCGGATTCGGTGCGGATCTTTCCGGCGAAGGGCTTTACGTCCTCCGGCTTTGCAAGCCCGCTTTCGAGCAGCTCGGCGTACCCGGAGATGGCGTGCAGCGGCGTTTTCAGCTCGTGGGAGACATTCGCGGTGAACTCCTGCCGGATGAGCGAGGCGCGCTCGATCTCGGCGCGGTCGCGCCGGAGCTGCGCCTGCTGTGCGGCGATGCGCCGCAGAAGCGGCTCGACCTCGCGGTACTCGTCCCTTTCATAATACTGCATCGGGTTGTCCGGGTCAATGGCGTTGATGGGCGCGACGATCTTTTTTGTGAGCCGCGAGGCAAGCAAAAACGAGAGCGCGAGCGCGAGCAGCGCCACAAGGCAGATCGGCTGCGCAAATCCGAGCACGAGCGACCAGAGCGCGAGCTGTACAACCGAGAGACGGAGCACCGTCCCGTCCGGCAGGCGCAGCGCGGCGTAAAGCTGGCGGTCGGCGAACGTGGGGGAGTAGCGGCGCGCCTCGCCCGTGCCGGTCTGGAGCGCCTGCTGGATCTCTTCGCGTTCGAGATGGTTTTCCATGCGCGAGGCATCCGCCTCGGTGTCGAAGAGCACCGTGCCGTCCGCGTCGATCCAGGTGACGCGGTAGTCGCCAGTCGAAAGGCCGGTGAAGTAGTCCTCGCCGCAGAGCGAAACGCCCTGCGCGGCGAGCGCCGTTTCCGTGTGCAGCTGCTTCATCTGCACGCCGGTAAAGTAATTATACGATACGCCCATGATGAAGACGAGCGACGCGACAAACACTGCGAGCGCCGCGCCCCAGATGGCGGTGAATATTTTCCGGCTCATTTCGCGCCCTCCATTTTATAGCCGACGCCGCGCACCGTTTCGATGAGTCCGCCGCATTCGGCGAGCTTCGTGCGCAGCGTGCCGACGTGCACGTCTACGGTGCGCGTCTCACCGGCGTAGTCGGCGTCCCACACGCGCGAGAGCAGCGCTTCGCGCGAGAACACCTGCCCGATGTTTTCGAGAAACAGCTTCAAAAGCTCGTATTCCTTGAGCGTGAGCGAAACGGGACGGTCGTTCACCGTGACGGCATGGCGGCCCTCGTCGAGCGTGACGCCGCCGCAGGAGAGCACGCCGGACGGCTGGCGCGCCGTGCGGCGCAGTACCGCGCGGATGCGCGAGACCATTTCCATCATGCCGAAGGGCTTGGCAAGATAGTCGTCCGCGCCGGTATCCAGCCCGACGACCTTGTCGTACTCGCTGCCGCGGGCCGTGGCGAGGATGACGGGAAGCTGCTCCGTGAGCGGGGAAGAGCGCAGTTTTTTCAGTATCTCCAGCCCGTCCTCGCCGGGGAGCATGATGTCGAGCAGCACAAGATCCGGCACATGCTCGCACATGGCTGCCCAGAACGTGCTGCTTTCGGCAAAGCCCCGCGCCTCAAAGCCGGACGCGCGCAGCGTGTACAGTACCAGCTCGCGGATGCTGGCGTCGTCTTCCACACAATATATCATAAGGACGCCCCCTCTCATTATCGAGCATATCATACTATATTAAATGTAAAGAGGGAAACCCCGATCGTGTAAAATCCGCGTAAAATGTAAAATGGCTCCCTTGTGCAAAGGGAGCTGTCGAGCGAAGCGAGACTGAGGGATTGTCGTTTCTGGCTTACGAACGTGACAACCCCTCCGTCAAAACCTTCGGTTTTGCCACCTCCCCTTACACAGGGGAGGCTAAAGATCGTGTCAGATCTTCTTCCTTATCAGCCCGACAAAAAACGCGAGCAGGAGCACCCCGGCGGCGGAGGTGCTGGCAATGGGGACAAGCGTGCGCGAAAGCTCCCGCAGGGAAAACGCCGTCGGCGCGCAGAGCGCCCCGGCCACGAGCGCGAGCGCGAGACACGTGAGCGCCACAACGCCGCGCCGTGCCCCGAGCCTCGGGAAGCACAGCGTGAGATTGCCGGCGGCCGACTGCAAAAGCGCGCCGAGCAGGAGGAAGTCGGTCGTGACCCATTGCGCCACGACGAGCGCCTCCACGCGCTCGAGCAGCCGGAAAATGCGGATGCACCGGATCATGACGAAAAACGGATAATGCATCTCGGCGGTGAGCTTTGCGCCGAACGTGCCGACGACCGTGACGCACAGCAGCGCCGCAAGCGCGCCGAGCGCGAGCAGCGGGCGGTTGAAGGGCGCGGCAAGCGGCCCCGGCTCCGTCCGGTCGGAGAGAAAGGCGAGCAGG
>CAVEPP010000334.1:0-2396 GCA_963617605.1 Alloprevotella sp.
AGAGGTGTGAGCGAGCGCCATACACACGCCGCCGTACAGCTCCGGGATGCGGTCGCCATAGTCCTCCAGCCGATCCAGCTCCATTACGGGGAAGTCGTTATCCGGCTGGTAATTTGCGAACATATACCAGCTGAAGTCCACGATGTAGTACTTCCCCTGATATTTAAAGTAGTTATAGACGTGTCCGCCGCCTTCCCCGATATAGTATGCATGAAGGATGAACCCGATCTCCTCATAGTCGCCTTCCAGCAGGTAGTTGGCGAGATTCGCGGCGGAGCCGCAGTTGGTCGTGCGGGTCTGCATCACCTGGAAAGCGTTCAGATTGTAGTGCCATTCCTGCCCGTCGATCACTTTCGCCCGGTCGCCGTGGCAGTCTCCGTACTGTCCGGCCAGCATGAGCATCAGCACATCGGCCGCGGTTTTCACCCGCTCTTTCACCTGCTCCGGTTCCATATCCAGCAGGGCATAGGCCTCCTCCGGCGTCAGCGTTGTACCGCCGAGCTTCGCGGAGAGCTCATAGCTTCCGATGTTTTCCGGCTTGATGTGCGCGACCCTCTGCTCGGCCAGACCCGCCACCAGCGCCTCGTCCCGGAAAAATTCCTGAATTCCCCACGGGCTCCGCGGGATATAAAGCTCATCCTTACAATCCAGCACGGCTTCCTGGTCGCCCGGAATGTAGAACGCCTGCGTCAGCGTGCTGCCGCGGGGATTGTCCGCGCTCCGGCACCACGCGGTGATGCCCGCGAACCCGTCCACCCAGATCGGGAGAAATGCCTCCGGCCAGATCCGATCCGCTTCAACGACAGCTTTCCACTCGTCCGTCAGTGCGTCGAAAGATATGAGATAATAGCCGTCTTCCGCGGGGATCAGATTGCCGCAGAGGAAGATGCCGTCATTGTCCGCCACCTGGGCGGCGACAACACCGATCCCCGGCAGATCGTCCCCGAGAACGCGCACCGCCAGAGATGCGGCAAAGGTAGAAGTGAGCATTTCATGAACCCACTCATAGGCAAAATCCGCCCCGATGGTTCTTTGTCCTTCTTCATTGCTGGTAACGTCGCAGTAGATCTGGCCGCCCATGGCGATCAGCCATGCCGCAAAGTCTCCGCCGGTGGAGATGCGTTCCCGCGCCGTATCCAGATCCTCCTGCGCAAGAGCGCGGATCTCTTCGTCCGACAGCTCCCGCCGGGAAAACTCCTCCGGGCACTCGGAGAGAACCTTGTACGCGCCGCTGCCTTCAGGCAGCGCCACACTCGCCGGAATGGTTTCCGTCGTTACGGATGTTTCCCACGACGCAGCGGGCTTCGCAGTCGGTGCGGTTGCCGCAGCGGGCGCGGCGCTGTCCGCAACAGGCTCCGCTGTTGGCGCGAAAGTGCTGGACTCGCCGGAATCATCCGGCGATGCCACGTTGCCGCAGCCGGTCAGCAGCAGGCACAACGCGCACACAAGCGCCGCGATACGCACCGGCAGGGAATGTTTTCTCATGGATGCCCCCTATGTACTATGGTTTCGGATATTTGTTTTCTTTGAGTGCCGCCGCTCCCGGCGGCAGCGCAGAAAAAGCGATACAAGATATATGTTATCACAGCCGCACCGCCGCGGCAACACGCTTTGGCCGTATCCTGCCGAAAACAGATCTTCCTGTTCGCCGGTCTCGGCGGCGGGAATGCGGTTTTCCGCGGCGGAGCATCTTTTCCTCTGCGGCGGGCGAGTTTTTCGGTTGAATTTTACATAATACCGCGGTATAATATAGTGTCCGGGGGTATAGACACTCCCGGAGTCCATAGCTAACGGAGGATAAAAATATGGCGAAAAAAGAATTTCAGGCGGAATCCCGGCGGCTGCTGGAGCTGATGATCAATTCCATCTACACGCATCAGGAGATCTTTCTGCGCGAGCTGATCTCCAACGCCTCGGACGCTATCGACAAGCTCTGCTTCCGCTCGCTGACCGACGAGAACGTCGGCATGGAGCGCGGAGATTTCTTCATCCGCATCAAGGGCGACACGGAAGCCAAAACGCTCACAATCTCCGACAACGGCATCGGCATGACGGCCGAGGAGATGGAGTCCAATCTCGGCGTGATCGCAAAGTCCGGCTCGCTCGCCTTCAAGAAGGATCTGGATGCCGCCGAAAAGGACAAGGCAAACATCGACGTGATCGGTCAGTTCGGCGTGGGCTTTTATTCCGCGTTCATGGTCGCAGGCAAGGTGACCGTCGTCTCCCGCGCCTACGGGCAGGAGACCGCCAACCGCTGGGAGAGCGAGGGCGCGGACGGCTACACCATCACCCCCTGCGAGAAGGAGACCGTCGGCACCGACGTCATTCTCACGATGAAGCCGGACACCGAGGACGACTGCTACAGCGTGTATCTCATGCCCTGGAAGATCCAGGAG
>CAVEPP010000335.1:0-2365 GCA_963617605.1 Alloprevotella sp.
GCTGTCAGCGAAGCTGACTGAGGGAGAGAAAACCTCATTTTTTCGCACGAAAAAAGCCTCAGACCCATCGGTCTGGGGCTTTATGACTTTGGTTCAGGGATAAATTCCATTATGTCGGAAACATTGCATTCCAGCAGTGTGCATAACTCGTTGACTGTGTTCGTTGATATGTTTTCCCCATGCTTGATGGCGTAATAATTGGACTGCGGAAAGCCCATCTTAAACAGTCTGTAGGAAGTGATCCCTTTGTCTTTCATCGTTTGAAACAGGGGTTCATAACTGATCACAATACCAACTCCTTTGATTTGTTGATTAAGAGCTTTCGCCTGTTACACCTTCAGCACAAAATGGCTCTTGTGGAAGTCCAGAAGTCCCTCGCTGCGCATTTTGCTAAGCTCCAGCGAGAGGCCGCTGCGCTCCACGGCAAGATAATCTGCAAGCTGCTGCCGGGAAAAGGGAATGTCAAATTCATAGGTCCCGAGCCGCTGCGCCTCGGCGGAGAAATAGGACATCAGCTTGGCGCGTGTGGTGCGCTGTCCCATGTGCGTGAGCTTTTCGCTGAACCGCAGGTTTTTCTCGGCAAGCTCGCCGAGAAGATTCCGGATGATCCGGCTGTGATGCTCGCAGGCGGATGGGCACACGTTCAAAACTCGCTTTACATTAAAGAATATCGCCGTGACGGGCGTCTCCGCCATCACGCTCACATTCAGCAGCGAGCCGGGGGCGCAGGCATAGGCGGCGGCAAATGTCTGTCCCGGCCCCGCTTTGGAGAGAATGTTGCGGTTGCCCCAGATGTCCTCCTGCACGACAAGAACGCTTCCCGACAGCACGAGACCGATCGACTCCACCGTATCGCCGGCGCGCAGCAGAAACGTGTCCTTCGGGAAGCTCTCTTCTCTCGATTCCAGACAGGAGAGCATGGCCGTGAGTTCTTCCTCGGAAATGCCCGAAAAAAGCGAAGAGGATCGAAGAATTGGCAAAAATTCTTTCATAAAAAACTTCTTTCGTTGAAAATTCAACCGACTTGTTGAAATTATTATACTACAATCCAGACGTAAAACACAAGGAGGGCATGGATATGAAAAGAAGGATCATTGAGATCGACCGGGATAAATGCAACGGCTGCGGCGCGTGTGCCGCCGCATGTCACGAGGGTGCCATCGCTATGGTAAACGGCAAAGCACAGCTTATGCGCGACGACTACTGCGACGGCCTGGGCGACTGCCTGCCCGCCTGTCCCACCGGCGCAATCTCTTTTGTGGAGCGCGAGGCTGCCGCTTACGATGAGCAGGCGGTGCTCGCCAATAAACAGAAGAAAATGCAGCAGCAGGGAATGAGTCTTCACGGCGGCTGCCCCGGAACGCGGATGAGAACCTTCCGGCAGGAGGTGTCCGGCACCGAATCCGCCCCAGCTGCGGCGCAGAGCCGCCTTTCCCAGTGGCCGGTGCAGATCAAGCTCGTGCCGGTGCGCGCACCGTTTTTTGACGGGGCCAAGCTGCTCATCGCGGCCGACTGCACGGCGTACGCCTATGCCGCTTTCCATGAGCGGTTTATCAAGGGACACATCACCCTTGTGGGCTGCCCGAAGCTCGACAGCGTGGACTATTCCGAAAAGCTCACCGAGATCATCCGGAATAACGATATAAAGAGCGTGACCGTCGTCCGCATGGAGGTCCCCTGCTGCGGCGGACTGGAGCACGCGGCGAAGACGGCCCTGCAGCAGAGCGGAAAATTCATCCCGTGGCAGGTCGTGACGATCTCCACGGACGGAAGGATCCTGGACTGAGAGATGGATAACAGGACGAAGCTCCGGGACGAACTGACCGGCGCTCTGATCGGCCTTGCCCGGGCAACGGACAACAACGAGGATACGAGCGCGGACACATGGCGCATAATGATCGACGGGCTGCTCGCCGCGGGCGTCAATGCAGACATGAATGAAAGTGCCATCCGTGAGCAGATCGGCCGGGTGCACGCGGAAAAGCTGCGGCTCGTACCGGACTGTGCCGTATGTACCTCTCCGTGCGGGCGGACCGCGGATTATGACATGCAGCAGCTCCGCTGTGCGCCGGAGGATACCCGCGCGCTCAAATCCGACATTCTCTCCGGCGTGCGCGGCTTGGCATCTCTTGTACACCGCACCATGACGCCGGACGGCGTCGATGGGGAAACGGGACGCTTCTTTGCTCTGGCGCTTTTCGCCGTGGGCGAGGATTGGGACGCGGGCGAGCTTCGGTCCGTCGCTGCGGAGCTCCGCAAAAAATTTTTTTGACTTTTTAATAAATAATAAGAAAAAGTGTCCGCAGGCGATCTTGAAGTGACCCCAAAAAGTTAGACAATATTTGAAGAAAAAATTGTTCAAGCA
>CAVEPP010000336.1:0-2346 GCA_963617605.1 Alloprevotella sp.
GCCGTAAGCCGAGCCCTCCGGAGTATTTACATAGTTGCACATCGTCCACGGCGTTGCGATCTCGATCTCCTCAATGTACGGCGTGACGGTGATGCCGGTGCGCTCTTCAAAGAGACGGATGAGCTTTTCGGCAAAGTCGGTCTTGGTCTTCACATAGTCGTCCTGCTCCACCTCCGCCCAGGCGTCGGCCATGAACGTGCTTGTGAGCGACATTACGCACGTCCCCTCCGGCGAGAACGTCGGGTTCACAACGTTGTAGCAGACCATGACCTGATTGCAGTTGGTCTCCATGCGCTTTCCGGTCTCATACTCCTTCGCGCTGTTCGCGGAGGTCGGAAGGAAGATCGTATAGTCGTGAATGCCGATCTCCTCCGCCGATTTGTCCAGCCCGAGATACACGACGAACATGCGCGCCGAATACGTGCGCGCGTTGCCGAGCTTCACCATGCGCTCGGGCACGACCTCTGCCGGGCACATCGCAGCGTAGACCATGTTCTGATTCATGTTGCAGAGAATGTAGCGCGTTTCCACCTCGCCGCACGTCGTTTTCACGCCGCGGACGGCCTTGTTCCCGTCAAAAAGGATCTCCGTGGCGGTGCAGTTCATCCAGACCTCGCCGCCTATTTTCCGGAAGCATTCGAGAAGGCCGGTCGTGAGCTCGTTGCTCGTCTTGTCCGGGATCCATGCGCCATGGTTCACGTACAGCCAGAGCATGTTCACGTATTGCAGGAAGGAAAGGTGATCCATATCCACGCCGAGATAGCCCCAGTAGGTCCCCATGATGTCCTGCGCGAGCTTCGGCATTTTCATGGCGCGGAACACCTCGTTCACCGTGTAGCTGCCGAGACGCAGGAAGTTGGGGAAGTGCTCCTGCATATATTTCGGGTCAGTCTTTCCCGCGACGCTGAGCGAATAGTCGCCCGCCTCGTGGAACTCGGTGCCGAGATCAAAAAGGTCCTGGATCGACTTGCGGCAGCCGGGGACAAGGCGCTCCATTTCGTTCACGAATTCCTTCACGGTGCAGGGGAGCGTCGCGTCGATGTGCGTCTTGCCGTCGGACGCGGTGGTGATGACGCAGAAGTTGTCCGGCACCATGTGCCACGGGATATCCAGCCCGAACTCCTCGCACGTTTTGCGGCAGCCGCCGGGATTCTCTTTGCTGCCCCATTCACAAATCTCGTGCAGCGCGGTCTCAAACTCAAAACGCCCCCGGCGGAAGCTCGAAGCGCAGCCGCCCGGAAGGTTGTGCCGCTCGACAAGAAGCGTCTTTTTGCCGCCCTTCGCCATCCGGCAGGCCGCCGCGAGACCGCCGTTGCCCGCGCCGATGACTACGGCATCGTATTTTTGCATGGTCTTGTCCTCCTTACTTATTTTCGCGCTCGCCCTTTCGTGGTATTACCACGCGATTTCACCTATAAGAATATATACCGCACCGCCCATTCGTCAAGCATCGCCGGGAGATTTCATCGGTTTACAAAAAATCAGCGGTTGACTTTTGCGTATATTGCGGGTAAACTCAGAATGAATAAACGTGGTATTTCCACGTGCATATACCGGAGGAAACCGCTATGGGCTACAGCAAGATCACCGCGCTTTCGCTGACCGATCTTTTCGTGCAGCAGATCGAAAACATGATCCTCTCCGGCGAGCTTGCCATCGGCGAGCGGCTGCCCCCGGCGCGTGAGTTGGCGGTGAAGATGGGCGTTTCGCGCACCGTTGTAACGGCGGGGCTGGTGGAGCTCGAAAAGCTCGGCTTTGTGGAGATCAAGGCCCGGCAGGGCGTGTACGTCTGCGATTACCGGCGGCGCGGCACGATGGAAACGCTCGTGGCGATCATGCGCTACAACGGCGGCGCGCTGCGCCAGAACGAGGTGCGGTCCCTGCTCGAAACACGCGACGCCATGGAGTGTATGTGCATGCGTCTCGTCATTGAGCGTTCGGACGCCGCGGCGCTGGAGGCGCTCGCGCCGGTTTTGGAGAGCATCCGCACCGCACGCGACAGCGACGAGGCCGCGGAGAACATTTTCCTTTTCCACCACGAGCTCGCGGTGCTCTCCGGCAATGTGCTCATGCCGCTTTTATACCACTCCTTCCGCCCGCAGAGCGTGTATCTCTGGACGATCGACTGCAAGCGCAGCGGCATACAGAAAATGTATGAATCCAAGCTCGCGCTCTATACCGCGCTTTTAAATGGCGACGCGCCCACAGCGGTACGTCTCACGCACGAGCGCATCGCCCGCGCCCTCAACGCGCTGCCCCTCTTCGGGGCATAAAAAGGTACCCCGCTTTCCTCTTGAAGTGACCCCAAAAAGTTAGACAATATTTGAAGAAAAAATTGTTCAAGCA
>CAVEPP010000337.1:0-2341 GCA_963617605.1 Alloprevotella sp.
GCTCTCACCACCGTCTCCTTTGACGGCGTGACCGGAAGCATTTCGTTCGACGAGAACGGCGACGCCAACAAGGATATAGCGTACATCAAGATCATGTCCGACGGCGCTTTCAAGTTCGTCGGCACGCAGAAGACCGACGGCACCTTCACTCCCGCTGCCTGATTTTCTATCCGCATAACATCTTGAATCGGCGGGTCATCCCGCCGATTCTCTTTATTCGCTCCGTGCATCGGCAACCCGAAAGAGGAGGCAAGCTCTATGACGGCATTTCTCCAGAACTGCCTGAACGGTATTTCCATCGGCAGTATCTACGCCCTGATCGCCATCGGCTACACGATGGTATACGGTATACTTCGACTTATCAACTTCGCCCACGGCGATATCTTTATGATGGCCGGTTATTTTATGATCATCTGTATGACCGACCTTCTCATTCCGTGGTACATATCGCTGCTGCTCGTCGTTCTGTTCACGGTGCTGCTCGGCGTGTTCATCGAGCGCATTGCCTATAAACCGCTGCGCGAGGCGCCGCGCATGTCCATCATGATCTCGGCGATCGGCGTTTCGTATTTTCTGCAGAACTTCGCCACCTATCTCTTTACGGCGCAGCCGAAGTCCTATCCGTATGCGGAGATGGGCTTCCTCAGCAAAACGGTGAAGCTCGGCGAGATCTCCACGACACTCGTGACGTTCATTACGCCCATCCTTACCGTGATCCTTGTTCTGGCGCTGGTGTTCCTCATCCGCAAGACGAAGATCGGCATGGCAATGCGCGCGGTATCCCGCGATTTTGAAACGTCCTGTCTCATGGGCATCAAGATCAACCGCGTCATCAGCTTCACATTTGCCGTCGGCAGCGCGCTGGCTGCCATCGGTTCGGTTTTGTATTTCATCCCGCGCTCGTCGGTGTATCCGCTGGCCGGTTCTCTGCCCGGACTCAAGTGCTTTGTCGCCGCGGTGTTCGGGGGCATCGGCTCCATTCCCGGCGCGCTGGTGGGCGGGTTCCTCATCGGTCTTTGCGAAACGTTCATCAAGGGCAGCGCCTATTCCGAGTTCAGCGACGTTTTCACGTTCGTCGTGCTGATTCTCGTGCTGCTCGTCCGTCCCACCGGCCTGTTCGGTGAGAAGCTGAAAGAGAAGGTGTGAGCATGAGCCAGAAAAAGAAAATGATCTGTTCCGCCGTCGGGTTCCTCTGCATCGCGGCGGTCATTGTCTGCGCCGGTGAGCTCACGCCGCGCTCTTCCATGTTCCGCACCGTTCTGCAGCTTGGCGCGATCTATGCGCTGCTCGCGGTGTCCATGAACCTCTGCAACGGCTTCACGGGCCTCTTCTCGCTCGGTCAGGCGGGCTTTATGACACTCGGCGCATATACCTATGCCATTTTCACGATCCCCACGGCGGTCCGCCCCGGCGTATACTACCTTTACGGCGTTGCCGACTGGCTCGCCAACGTCCATCTGCCGATCCCTGCGGCGCTCCTCGCTGCCGGTCTGGTCGGTGCGCTCTTCGCCGCGCTCATCGGCGCGCCGGTGCTCAAGCTCAAAAGCGACTATCTCGCCATTGCGACGCTCGGCTTTGCCGAGGTCGTGCGCATCGTCATTGCCTCCTCGCCGCTCAACCGCATCACGAACGGTTCGCTCGGCCTGACGAAGATCCCCGGCTTTTCGTCCTACTACGGTATTTTCATCGTCGTTGCCGTCTGCATCGCGCTGATCGTCCTTGTGATCAACTCATCCTACGGCCGCGCGTTCAAGGCCATCCGCGACGATGAGATCGCCGCGGAAGCGATGGGCATCAACCTTGCCAAGCACAAGCAGATGAGCTTTATCATCAGCTCGTTCTTCGCGGCCATCGGCGGCGCGCTGATGGCGATGTTCCTCGGCGCGGTGTCTTCCACGACGTTCACCATCGCCGTGACGTATTTTATCCTGCTCATCGTCGTCATCGGCGGCATGGGCAGCGTGACGGGCAGCATTATTTCGGCGTTTCTCGTCATCGCCAGCCGCGAATGGTGGCTGCGCTTCCTTGACAAAACAACGTACATCGGCAATTTCCGCGTGCCCCTGCTCAAGACCGGCTTCCGCATGGTCGTGTTCTCCGTGATCCTCATGGTCGTGGTGCTGTTCTTCCGTACCGGCATCATGGGCGATAAGGAGTTCAGCTGGGACCACATCGCCGCGCGCTGCAGAAAGCTCTTCGGCGGAAAAAAGGCCGCGGCCTCCGGAGGTGAAAGCCATGAGTGAATCAATGCTCCGCATGGAAAACGTCACTATGCAGTTCGGCGGCGTTGTGGCGGTGAACAATCTCTCGCTCAACGTCGATAAAGGCGAGATCGTCGCGC
>CAVEPP010000338.1:0-2338 GCA_963617605.1 Alloprevotella sp.
CGGCATGCCGGGCGTGTTCACCGGCGGTGACTGCTTCTTCGGCCCGTCCACGGTCGTGCGCGCCATCGACAGCGGCAAGGTCGTTGCGGGAAACATCGATCACTATTTCGGTTTCCATACGCCGATCACCTCCGGCGTGGATATTCCCCCGGCGCAGACCATCGGCAAGCCCGCGTGGGGCCGCGTCAACATGCGCGAGCGCACCGCCGGCGACCGCAAGGAGGACTTCAATCTCATGGAGGCGTGCCTCACGGATGAAGAGGCCGCGCAGGAATGTTCACGCTGCCTGCGCTGCGATCATTACGGCTACGGCGCATTCCGCGGAGGGAGGAAGGACAGATGGTAAATCTTCGCATCAACGATAAGCCCGTCACGGTGGAGGACGGCACCTCCATTCTCCACGCGGCGCGACAGATCGGCATCACGATTCCCTCACTCTGCTATCTGAAGCATGTGAGCAAGGTCGCGGCCTGCCGCGTGTGCATGGTGGAGATCAAGGGCACCGACCGCCTTATGGCGGCGTGCGACACGATCTGTGCCGAGGGCATGGAGGTCTACACGAACACGCTGCGCGCGCTCGTTGCGCGGCGCAACAACGTGCAGCTCATCCTCTCGCAGCACGACTGCAACTGCGCCACCTGCGTCCGCAGCGGCAACTGTACGCTCCAAAAGCTCGCCGCGGATATGAACATCATTGAAAATCCCTACGAGACGAAGCTCCCAGTGAACAACTGGAACCCGAAGCTCCCGGTCATCCGCACAGCGTCGAAGTGTGTGCAGTGCTTCCGCTGCATCGCCGTGTGCGAGAAGATCCAGACCATGAACGTCTGGGATTTCCTCGGCACCGGCAGCCGCGCCACCGTCGGCGTGCGCGGCGGCAAGAAGCTCGACGAGGTCAACTGCGCCTACTGCGGCCAGTGCATCACCCACTGCCCGACCGGCGCTCTCCGCGAGCGGGACGATACCGAAAAGGTCATCGCCGCGATCGACGATCCGAAGAAGGTCGTCGTGTTGCAGGTCGCTCCGGCAGTGCGCGCCGCGTGGGGCGAGGGGCTGGGTCTTCCAAAGGAGCTTGCCACCGAAGGGCGCATGGCGGCGGCCTTCCGCGCCGCGGGCGCCAACTACGTCTTTGACACGAATTTTGCTGCCGACCTCACGATCATAGAGGAGGGCAGCGAGCTTCTCTATAAAATGAAACATTCGTGGGAGTTCCGGCGGCCGCTCTTCACCTCGTGCTGCCCCGGCTGGGTGCGGTTTTTGAAGCTCGAATACCCCGACATGGTGCCGCAGCTCTCCACGGCCAAGTCCCCGCAGCAGATGTTCGGCGCGGTGACGAAAACGTGGTTTGCCAAAACGCACAACATCGATCCAAAGGACATTTTCTGTGTCTCCGTCATGCCGTGCATTGCGAAAAAGTACGAGTGCGCCGTGCCGGAGATCAACAGCTCCGGCTTCCGGGACGTGGATGCCGTGCTCACGACCCGTGAGGCGGACCGCCTGCTGCGGCTTAAATGGATCAACGCGGCGAACCTGCCGGAAGAGGAATTCGACTCGCCTCTCGGCGAGGGCACGGGCGCTGCCGTCATCTTCGGCGCGACCGGCGGCGTGATGGAAGCGGCGCTGCGCACCGCGTACGCCGTGCTGGAAGGACACAACCCCGATCCGGACGCTTTTCAGGCTGTCCGCGGCACGGACGGGCGCAAAGAGCTCACCGCCACGATCGGCGGCGTGCCGGTGCGCGCGTGCGTGGCGAGCGGATTGGCGAACGCCCGCGCCGTTGTGGAGGACATCCGCGCCGGGCGCGCGCAGTATGACTTTGTGGAGATCATGGCCTGTCCCGGCGGCTGCGCCGGCGGCGGCGGTCAGCCGTTCCGCGAAGGGTTTGAGCTTGCCGGCGAGCGCGGCGAAACACTCTATGAGATCGACCGGAACAACCCGGTGCGCTTCTCGCACGAGAACGCCTCCGTGCAGAAGGCCTATGACGATTTCTTCGATAAGCCCCTTTCGCACAAATCCCACGAGCTGCTCCACACCGACCAGACAACGTGGAGTCTTAGGTAAACCTTTTTCATACCCCTCCCGTCTCTTATAATAGATGGGGGGAGTTTTTATGGTATCATGCGAAAAAAGGGAGGCGGCGAAGCGATGGAAACGAAAGTAAAACCGTCTGTAGAGATATGGCTCTGCCGCGGGTATCTCTTTTTGATGCTCGCGCTGCTGCCGCTCGCCGTCCACGACGGTTTTTTTGATATCACCGAAACGAAAACAATCTGCTTCACCGTGACGACGGTCGTGTTCGTCCTCGCGCGCCTCGGTTTCACGCTCTACCGGGAAAACG
>CAVEPP010000339.1:0-2326 GCA_963617605.1 Alloprevotella sp.
GGATGATGCATCCGCGCTTTTGCGGCGCGGAATGAAGGGATTTTGTATTTCACACAGCAACAGAATTTTAAGGAGGAACACACAATGAATTACCCGACTGATCTGAAATACTCCAAAACCCATGAATGGGTCAAGGAAGAAGATGGCTTGAGCGTCGTCGGCATCTCCGACTTCGCACAGGATTCCCTTGGCGATATCGTCTTTATCGGCCTTCCGTCCGTCGGCGACACTGTCACCATGGGCGAAGCGCTCGGCGACGTGGAATCTGTCAAGGCAGTTTCCGATATCGTCTGCCCGGTGACCGGCGTTGTCGCTGAGGTCAACGAAGACCTGGCCGATGCCCCCGAGAACCTGAACTCCGATCCCTACGGCTCCTGGATCATTAAGGTCAAGGACGTCGAGGCTACCGAAGAACTGCTCGATGCTGCTGCATACGAGGCATTCTGCGCAACCGAGGAGGCGTAATATGGGCTCTTATGTTCCTACCACTGCGGCGGAACGAGAGCAAATGCTCGCTGCCATCGGCGTCAAGTCGCTCGATGATCTGTACGCGGCTGTGCCGCAGCAGATGCTTCTGAAGAACGGCCTGAACCTGCCCGATGGCATGAGCGAGCTGGAAGTGCGCGAGAAGATGACTGCGCTGGCAGACAAGAACCACGTCTTCAAGACCGTTCTGCGCGGCGCAGGCAGCTATCGCCATTTCATCCCCGCCGTTGTCAAATCCATCACCTCCCGCGAGGAACTGGTAACCTGCTACACCCCCTATCAGGCGGAAATCAGCCAGGGCGTCCTGCAGGGCACCTTTGAGTTCCAGACCATGATCTGCGAGCTGACCGGCATGGACGTCGCGAACGCGTCCCACTACGACGGCGCAACTGCCGCCGCAGAAACGATTCCGATGTGCAAGGACCGCAAGCGCACCGTCGCTTACGTCTCCGAAACCACGAACCCGCAGGTCATCGAGGTTATGAAGACCTACTGCTTCGCCTCCAACACCGAACTTCACGTCGTTCTGGCCAAGGACGGCAAGACCGACATGGAGGCTCTCAAAGCCGCGCTCGGTGAAAGCGCCGCCTGCTTCTATGTCCAGCAGCCGAACTTCTTCGGCCAGATTGAAGATACGGTTCAGCTCGGCGAAATTACCCACGCTGCGGGCGCGAAGTTTGTCATGGGCGTCAACCCCATCGCATGCGCGCTTCTGCCCACACCGCGTGAGGTCGGCGCAGACATCGCCGTCGGCGACGGCCAGCCGCTCGGCCTTGACACCGCGTTCGGCGGCCCGTACCTCGGCTTCATGGCCACCACCAGCGCCATGACCCGCAAGCTCCCCGGCCGTATCGTCGGCGAGACGAAGGACGTTGACGGCAAGACCGGCTACGTTCTGACGCTTTCTGCCCGTGAGCAGCACATCCGCCGCGAAAAAGCTTCGTCGAATATCTGCTCGAACCAGGCGCTGTGCGCCTTTACCGCCGGCATCTACATGGCGGCTATGGGCGAAGACGGCATGAAGCAGTGCGCGAGACTGTGCACCTCAAAGGCCCATTATCTTGCTTCCGAGTTGGAGAAAATCGGCTGCAAGATCAAGTACACCGGTGAGTTCTTCCATGAGTTTGTCACGGAGACTGCCTGCCCCAACTGCCGCAAGAAGATTCTTGATGCTCTGGCAGAAAAGGATATTCTCGGCGGCGCTGAGGTTGACGGCGGCATTCTCTGGTGTGTCACCGAGCTTGTCAGCAAAGAAAAGCTCGACGAGGTCGTATCCATTGTGAAGGAGGTGCAAGGCTGATGAAACTGATTTTCCAGCAGGGCGCAGAAGGCCATTGCCTGCATCTTCTCCCCGCCTGTGATGTTCCGGAGTACAAGCTCTCCACCGAGCGTACCGCTCCGCTGCATCTGCCGCACGTGGGCGAAAACGAGCTGACCCGTCACTATACCGCGCTTTGCAAACGCATCCACGGCGTGAACGACGGCTTCTATCCGCTCGGCTCGTGCACGATGAAGTATAACCCCAAGATCGATGAGGACATGGCGGCGCTTCCCGGCTTCACGCAGCTGCACCCCTTACAGCCCGTCGAGACCGCGCAGGGTGCGCTCGAGGCCATCCACACGCTCGGCAGTGAGCTTGGCGAAGTGTTCGGCATGGACGCCGTCACCTTCCAGCCCGCAGCCGGCGCACACGGCGAGTTTACGGGCGTTCTTCTCATCAAGGCCTATCATACCGACCGCGGCGACACCGCCAGAACGAAGATCATCGTTCCGGACTCCGCCCACGGCACCAACCCCGCAACCGCTGCCATGTGCGGCTATCAGGTGGTGAACATCAAGT
>CAVEPP010000340.1:0-2318 GCA_963617605.1 Alloprevotella sp.
ACCCCACTCCGTTGAGGGGTTTGTTTGAGAGGCTGCGGCTCGCCGCAGCGCACTCGCTTCGCTCGTACGTTTGCGAGCCGAGAGGAATTTTTTCCGACGCGCATGTCGCCGGAAAAAATGATCCAGATTTATTTGCTCCTGCGGGAGCAAACTCTGCGAGGCATCCACGCCATTCGCGTTAAGATTTAAGATACTATGAACTATGATACTTAGGGAGGTACTTGTCCATGCGAAAAAAGGAATGCGTAGCCATGCTCCTGGCGGGCGGCCAGGGCAGCCGTCTGGGTGTTCTGACGGAGAAGATCGCCAAGCCTGCCGTGTCGTTCGGCGGGAAATACCGCATGATCGATTTTTCCCTTTCCAACTGCGTCAACTCCGGCATCGACACCGTCGGCGTGCTGATCCAGTATAAGCCGTCGCTGCTCAACCGGTATCTCGGCACGGGCGCGGCGTGGGATCTGGACGCGGCCTGGGGCGGCGTGCACATCCTCCCGCCGTACGCCACGCAGACCGGCGGCGAATGGTACGAGGGCACCGCCGACGCCATTTACCACAACATCGATTTTCTTGACGGGTACGCCCCCGAATACGTCATCATCCTCTCCGGCGACCATCTCTACCAGATGGACTACAACCTGATGCTCGACTTCCACAAGCTCATGGGTGCCGATCTCACCGTTGCGGTCAAGACCGTGCCGTGGGAGGAGGCCAGCCGCTTCGGTATCATGTCCGTCGATCAGGACATGCGCATCACGCGCTTCGCCGAGAAGCCGAGGGAGCCGGAGAGCAATCTTGCCTCCATGGGTATTTATATTTTCACGTGGCCGGTGCTGCGCGCGGCGCTGCTGGCCGACCACGCCGATGAGCAGAGCGACAAGGATTTCGGCAAGAACATTATCCCGACGCTCCTCAGCCAGGGAAAGAATCTCTTTGCCTATCAGTTCTCCGGCTACTGGAAGGACGTCGGCACGATCCCGAGCTATTACTCCACGCAGATGGAGCTGCTCGGCGAAAATGCCGAGTTCCGCCTGCACGATACGCGCATGCACATCCTCTCCAACTTTAACGAGCACCCCTCCCACTTCATCGGGGCGTCCGGCCGCGTGGAGCACAGCATGATCTGCAACGGCTGCGAGATCTACGGTGAGGTATACAATTCCATCCTCTCCCCCGGCGTCACGGTGGAAAAGGGCGCGGTGGTGCGCGACTCCATCCTGCTCCCGGAATCGACCATCGGCGAGGGCGCGCGCGTCGAGCGCACGATCCTCAACGAAAACGCCTCCATCGCCGCCCATGCGGACGTCGGGGTGCCGGGCAAGATCACCGTCATCGGCGAGAACGCCGTGATGGAAGTGGACGTTTAATTTAAGGGAGGGAACACTATGAACCGCACGATCGGCCTTATTTCCACCAACTATTCCGTTCCCGGCTTCGGCTCCGTTACCGAGGCGCGCCCCGCGGCGAGCATCCCGTTCGGCGGGCGCTACCGCCTGCTCGACTTTGCTTTGAGCAACATGGTGAACTCCCGCATCCAGACCGTGGGACTCGTCACGCCGTATTTCTACCGCAGCATCATGGACCATGTCGGCGCGGGCAAGCCGTGGGACCTCTCCCGCAAGGAGGGCGGTCTTTATATCCTGCCCGGCACGGTGTTCGGCTTCCACGAGCAGAACGCGCGCTTCCTTTTCCGCGATCTGCTGCACAACATGGAATACCTCCGCCAGGGCGACGGCGATTATATTCTCGTTAGCTCCGGCACGCTCGTGGCGAATATCGACTATCAGCCGATGATTGCCAAGCACGAGCTCGAAGGCAAGCCCGTCACGCTGCTCTATAAGAAAATGCAGCCGGGAGAGAAGCGCCCGGGGCGCTATCTCACGCTCGACGGCGGCATCGTCACCGGCATCCAGCGCGCGGACGAGGGCGAAAACCTCCTGCTCGACAGTTTCATTGCCGATAAATCGTTCCTGCTGCGCATGGCGCGCGATTACGCCGCGCTCGACTATATGGATTTCCTCGACATCCTCGCCCACGTCCTGCCGGAGGTCGCCGTCGGCTGCTACGCCTTTGACGGCTACGTCGCGTTCATGGACGGCATGGAGGATTATTTCCGCGCCAGTCTCGATCTGCTCGACAGCGGCATCCGCCGCGAGCTTTTCCATCCCGACCGGCAGATCCGCACCAAGGCGCACGACACGCCGCCCGCGCTCTACGCCCCCGGCTCCGCGGTAAAGAACTCCGTTATGACAGCCGGAAGCATCATCGAGGGCAGCGTGGAAAACAGCGTCTGCTTCCGCAACGTGCGCATTGAAAAGGGC
>CAVEPP010000341.1:0-2309 GCA_963617605.1 Alloprevotella sp.
GAGCGGAAATTCGCGCAGTAGCGCAGGGCGTGAACACCCGCGTCCGTGCGGCCGCAGCCCGTCACATGAACGCTTGTGCCGAGTATTTTCGCAATGGCATCCTCCACGGTCTGCTGCACCGTGGGGAGATCGGCCTGCCGCTGCCAGCCGTGATAGGCGGAGCCGTCATACCGGAGACGAAGAGCAATGTTTCTCAAATGCCGTACCTCGTCAGGACGATCGACCCGGCCGGGATCACCGCCCAGAAAGCGAGAGCCAGGTAGTCGTTTCGTCCCATGCGCAGCACCTTCATGCGGGTGCGTCCCTCGCCGCCGTTGTAGCAGCGGCACTCCATCGCGGTGGCAAGCTCGTCGGCGCGGCGGAACGCGCCCACGAACAGCGGCACAAGGATCGGCAGCAGAGCTTTTGCGCGGCGGACAAGGCTGCCGCTGTCAAAATCCGCGCCGCGCGCCTTCTGCGCGGACATGATCTTGTCGGTCTCCTCGATGAGCGTCGGGATAAAGCGCAGCGCGATGCTCATCATCATGGCAAGCTCGTGTACCGGGAAGCGCAGCTTTTTGAGCGGGCTCAAAAGCTGCTCCAGTCCGTCGGTGAGCTGCAGGGGAGAGGTCGTATACGTCAGAAGAAACGTTCCGCACACGAGCAGGATGATGCGAAGCACCATCAGTATCGCGCGGCGGATACCGGTATCGGTGATGCGCAGCACCCAGAACGAGCAGATCACATTGCCGTCCGAGTAAAAGAGATTGAGCACTGCCGTCAAAATCACGATCACGATGAGCGGCTTGAGCCCCTTGAAGAGCGCCTTTGGGCGGATATGCGAGAGCGCCACGCAGAAAACGAGCGTGAGCAGCACGAGCGCGGTGGCGCTCCAGTTATTGGCGGTGAAGAGCGCGGCGATATAAAGCACCACGGCGATGAGCTTCGTGCGCGGGTCGAGCCGGTGCACGATGGTATTGCCGGGGAAGTACTGGCCGAGCGTAATGTCTTTCAACATACGCCGCCCTCCTTCCTCGCAAGCAGCGCCGCGGCGAGATCGTGCGGGGTATAGATGCCCTGCGGAATGTCCACGCCGCGCGCGCGCAGCTCCTCCGCAAGAGAGGCTGCGCCCGGAATGCCAAGACCCATTTCACGAAGCTCCGCGGCGTGGGTGAAGATTTCCTCGGGTGCGCCGTCGAGCGCGATCCTGCCGCGCCGCATGACGATGAGCCGTTCGGCGTTTTCCGCGGCGACGTCCATGTCGTGTGTAACGAGGATAACGGTACTCCCTGTGGAGCGGCGGTATTCGGCGATGTTTGCAAGGATCTCGCGGCACCCGGCGGGATCAAGCCCCGCCATCGGCTCATCGAGCACGAGCACCTCCGGTTTCATGGCCATCACGCCCGCAATGGCGATGCGGCGCTTCTGCCCGCCGGAAAGATCGAGCGGGGACGCCTCGAAGAGGGATTCATCCACACCGGCAAATTTCGCACCGAAGCGGACGTGCTCGTCCACCTCCTGCTCGTTCAGACCCATGTTTTTCGGACCGAACGCAATGTCGCGGTAAACCGTCTCTTCAAAGAGCTGGTATTCCGGGTACTGGAACACGAGCCCCACGCGGAACCGGACGGCGCGCAGCGCCTCCTTGGAGCGGTGGATGTCCTCTTCCCCGAGCAGCACGCGTCCCGCGGCGGGCTTCAAAAGCCCATTCAGATGCTGGATGAGCGTGCTCTTTCCGCTGCCGGTATGACCGAGCAGCGCCGCATACTGACCGGCGGGGATGGAGAGATCGATATTGTCGAGAGCGAACTTTTCAAACGGAGTCCCGGCGCTGTATACGTGCCGGACGGACTCCAGACGGATATCGGGCATAACGAAAAACCTTTACTGATGGATTTTTTCTTCGAGCCAGCGGACGATGGCATCGGCGGCGTCTGCGTCGGAGAGCGCGCCGAGCGGCACATCCGCTCCGGCGGTACGCAGCTCATAGAGCGTTTCCGTCGTGGCGGGAACGTCCAGACCGATCGAGCGCATTTGCTCAACGTGCGAAAAGACGTCCTTCGGCGCGCCGTCGAGCACGAGCTTCCCGTCGGACACAACAAGCAGCCGGTCGGCATCGATGCACTCGTCCATATGGTGCGTGATGAGCACGACCGTAACGCCCGTCGCGGCGCGAAGATCGGCGATCGTGCGCAGCACCTCCCGCTGTCCGGAGGGGTCGAGCATGGCGGTAGGCTCGTCCATAACAAGGATTTCCGGCTGCATGGCGAGCACACCCGCGATAGCGACGCGCTGCTTCTGTCCGCCGGAGAGAAGGTGCGGTGCGTTAT
>CAVEPP010000342.1:0-2306 GCA_963617605.1 Alloprevotella sp.
CATGCGCCGAGAATACCATAGGGTAAACTGAAAGTCAATATAAAATTATCGAAAAACGATAAAAACATTCCGAAAAACAGGAGAGCGTGCCCGAGCGGTACGCTCTCCTGATGTATAATCAGCCATTCTCTGCGGCGGCTTTTTTATCCGCACGCAGATTGAAAATGCAGCGGAACACCGCCGCGCCGATGATGATAATGTAGCCGACGAAGCTCAGCGCGTCCGGGACCTCGCCGAAGAGGAAGAAACCCCAGAGCGCGGCATAGAGGATCTGCGAATAGTCGAACACGGAGATCTCCTTCGCCGGGGCATGGCGGTAAGCGCCGGTGATGGAAAGCTGTCCTCCGGCCGCGGCGCACCCGGCCAGCAGCAGAAAGATCCACTGCCGGGCGGTCATCGGCTGGAAGCGGAAGATGAAGAACGGAAGGGAGAAGACCGAGGTAAACAGCGAGAAAAACATTACGATCTCCGGCCCGCGCTCGCCCTTCTGACCGAGATACCGCACGAACGTATACGCCGTGCCTGCGCCGAGGCCGCCGAGCACGCCGACGAGAGCCGGAAGGCTCGCTATGCCCGCCGAGGGGCGGACGACAAAGACCGCGCCGATGAACGCTACCAGAACGCTGAGAATGTCCACCTTCTTCGGATACTCGCGCAGAATAAATATGGAGAGGATGATGGCGAAAAACGGTGAGAGCTTGTTGAGCATGTTGGCGTCGGCCATGCCAAGGTGGTCGATGGCCCAGAAATTTGCCACCATGCCGATCATGCCGGTGATGCTGCGCGCCAGATGGCCGCCGAGACAGCCCTTGTGGATGCGAAATCCCTTTCCCTCGCGCGCGAGGATCAAAAACGCGGCAAACGTTGCCACCAGATTGCGGAAAAAAATCTTCTGCATCGTGGGAACGTCTCCGGCGAGCCGGACGAAAACCGACATCAGAGAAAAACAGAATGCCGCGCCTAAAATACAAAGGATACCGAGCGTGCGCTCGCTCTTCCGCTGGGGCTTGTTCAATGCCATCCACTCCCAATTTTTCTTTACAGAATAATTATACACATCCTGTCAAGGACTTGACAAATATATCGCAGTACGATATATTAACTATCGCAGTGCGATATATCGCGGCGAGATATACGAAGGGAGGCGGCGGCGTGGACGCGCACATCCGGAAGGTGTATGTGCCGATGACGGAAACGGCGTTTTACATTCTGCTTTGTCTGAAAAGGCCAAACCACGGGTACGGCGTGGTGCAGACTGTGGAGAGGCTGACGGAGGGGGCGATCAAGCTCGCGCCCGGCACGATGTACGGCAGCCTTTCCAAAATGGAGAAGGACGCCTTGATCCGCTTTGTCCGCGAGGAAGAGAAGCGGAAAATCTATGAGATCACCGATCTGGGGCGGGAAGTGCTCCAAACGGAGATTGCGCGCATCGAGCGGCTGTACCGCATCGCGCAGGAGGGGAAATGACATGGAAACGAAAAAGACCGTAAAGCTTTTCAGCGTTGTGGACTGGGAAAAAGAGCAGGCGTATCTCCGAAAGATGCACCGGCAGGGCTGGAAATTCGTCCGTGTCTCGGGGATCGGACTGTATCATTTTGTAAAGTGCGAGCCGGAGGACGTGGTCTACCAGATCGACTATAATGCGGAGGGCGTGGAGCATAAGGACGAATATGTGCAGCTCTTTGCCGACTGCGGCTGGGAATACCTGCAGGACTATATGGGCTACAGCTATTTCCGTAAAAGCGCCTCGGAGACCGGCGGCGCGGAGGAGATCTTCTGTGACGACGCCTCGCGTCTCCAGATGCTCGAACGGGTCGGCAAGGGGAAAATGCTGCCGCTGCTGGTGATACTTCTCTGTGTGATGCTGCCGGCCTTCTGCCGTGTGCTCACTCGGGGAGAGTATGGTATTGCCGCCGTGTACGGCGCGATCGTGGCGGTATATATCTATCTCTTTGCCCGCTTTTTCTGCCGGTACCGGCAGATTAAAAACCGGAATAATTAAGAAAAAAGAGTTTTCTTCGCTTCTTTCCGAAAAGCCCTTGCCAGAGCGGGACAAATGTGGTACAAGTTCTCTTCGTACCACTATTACCGTAAGAAAGAAGCAGCTATGAAGCAAACGCATTCCAACAGCCGCCGCAGTGTCTACTTTGAAGGCCTGCGCGACGGCTTTCCCATCGGTCTCGGCTATTTTGCCGTGTCGTTCTCGCTCGGCATCGCCGCGCGCAACGCCGGGCTCACCGTGGCGCAGGGGCTGCTCTCCAGCCTTCTGTGCAACGCCTCGGCGGGCGAATACGCCCTCTTCACGC
>CAVEPP010000343.1:0-2291 GCA_963617605.1 Alloprevotella sp.
AGCACGCAGAGCGCCGAAGTCGAAGATCTCGAACTCGGGCTTGATGCCGTTCTCCTGATACAGCTTGCCCAGGGTGGACAGCATGTTGGGAGAGTTGTGGAATACGCCGCCGGGGATGCCCCAGTTGAAGGAGGAAGCATCGAAGGTGCCCATCTCAATGCCGGGAACGTTCTTGTGGTGCAGCATACGCATGGCGTTGCCGTAGGGGGAGTCGTCGGACACGCGGTTGTCGCCGGAGGAGGTGCAGTTCACGATGATGTCGCAGTCCTTATAGGCGCGGATGGCCTTGATGGTCTGGTAGAACTTCACGGGGTCCATGACGCCCATGCCCTCGTCGTCGCGCATATGCAGGTGGGCGACGGAAGCGCCGAGCTTCCAGCACTCATAGACCTGGGCCGCGATGTCCTCGGGCTTTTCGGGAATGTCGAAGCCGCTGGGCGTGACAGCGCCCGTCATGGCGGCGGTAATGATTCTCTTAGCCATTATTCTATCTCCTTATCACATTCTGTGGTGCATTTTCAGCACGTCGATGATAACTCTGTCGCGGAAGTCGGCGATCTGGGGCTTGGTGTTGCCGATGACCGCGGGGAAGTTCGCCATCTCGCCGATGATCTCCTCGCCGGACTGGTCAGCCCAGGTGTCGGGGACCTTCTTCATGTCGGAGATGTCCGCGAACACGGCATCGGTCATCGCGCCGAACTTGATGGCGCAGCCCTTGAGGCCAAGCTCACCGCCGCCGAGCTCATAGTTCATGGCCGGGCCAAAGGCGGCCAGACGGATGCCGGGGCCAAAGGTCCAGGCGTCGTCGCAGTCGGCCATGGAGCAGACGCCCTCGGTGACGAGCGCGATCTCCTCACGCCACAGGGCATGCATGAGGCGGTTGGCGATGAAGCCGTTCTTCTCCTTGTTGAGGACGACGGGAGCCTTGTCGTATTTCTTATAGAAAGCGCGGGCAAGGTCGATGGTCTCCTTGCTGGTCTTGTCGCCGCCGCAGATCTCGATGAGGGGCAGCAGATAAGCCGGGTTGAACGGATGGGCGACGATGATGCGCTCGGGATGCTGGGCACCCTCGGCGATCAGGGTGCAGGGCGTGCCGGAGGAAGAGGAAGCGATGATGGCGTCGGTGGGGAGATACTTCTCCATCGTGGCGACCATCTCATGCTTCTGCTCCAGGTTCTCCGCGCCGTTCTCCTGCACGAAGTAGACACCGGTGAACGCCTCGGCAGGGTCGGTGGTGAAGTGGATGAGCTTCCAGATCTTCTCCGCATCGTCCACGAGGCCGTACTTGACGTAGGTGTCGATGGCCATCTGGATCTTGGGCTTGGCGCGCTCGATGGAGCCCTCGGAGCGGACGAACACGTTCACGTCCAGCCCTTTGAGCGCAAAGTACGCCGCGAAGCCGCCGCCGATGGTGCCCGCGCCGTACATGGCAATTGTCTTGATGTCTTCGATTTTCATGGTATCAGTCCTTTCACAAGAATCGGACGATGGCTCCGGAGGGATACTCCGGAGCCACGGTCGCAATGAAAGCGGAAATCAGCTGGTGGCAACAAGGCCGCCGTCGGGGTAGATGGTGGAGGCGGTGACCATGTCGGAAGCGGCGGAGGCCAGGAAGATGGCCGGGCCGACGACGTCGATCTCGTAGCCGATACGCTGCGCAGGCAGAGCCGCGGCGATGCCGTTGCGGACGTTCTCGTCCGGGGGCAGCAGGCCGACCATCATCGGGGTGTAGGTGATGGTGGGGCCGATGGCGTTGACCTGGATGTTGGGGCGCAGGTCAGCGGCGAAGGCCTTCGTCAGCATCTCAACAGCGCCCTTGGTGGTGTTGTAGGGGACGTTGCCGTTGCCGCCGTTGGCGACAGCACGGATGGAGCGGACGGAGCCGAAGTTGATGATCTTGCCGTAGCCCTTGTTGGGGTTGGCCTTGCCGGCCTCGAACTCGGACTGGGGCACGGTCTTCTCACCGGCGTCGAGGTTGTGATCCTTCATCCAGTTGCCGAAGTACTTGCAGGTGTACATCATGGAGGTGACGTTGGTGCCGAGCATTCCCTTCCACACCTTGGTGTCGATCTCCCAAGACCACATCTTCTTGTTGTAGCCCTGCGCGTTCACGAGGATGTCGCAGCCGCCGAGACCGGCGTCGCTCACGACGAAATCACGGAAAGCGATGATCGCAGCCTCATCGGTCGCGTCGCAGGCATGATAGATGACCTTCACGCCGGGGGCGGCATGAGCCTGGATCTTCGCCTGAGCCTCCTTCAGAGCTTCCTCACGGCGGGAGGAGATGCAGA
>CAVEPP010000344.1:0-2287 GCA_963617605.1 Alloprevotella sp.
TAGCCGTACTTATTCATAATGAACTGGAGAATGGCGGGGTCGAGATTGCCGGAGCGGGTGCCCATCGGCAGACCCTCAAGAGGCGTGAAGCCCATGGAGGTATCAACGCACTTGCCGTCGATGCTCGCGGAAACGGAGGAGCCGTTGCCGAGATGGCAGTTGATGACGCGCGTGCCCTTCTTGCCCATGATCTCGCAGGCGCGGGCCGACACAAAGCGGTGAGACGTGCCGTGGAAACCGTAGCGGCGGATGGAGTCGTTCTCATAGTACTCATACGGAATGGCGTAAATGTACGCTTCCGGCGTCATGGACATGCCGAAGGAGGTGTCGAACACGGCGACCTGCGGCACGCCGGGCATTGCCGCCTGGCACGCCTTGATGCCCATGAGGTTGGCGGGGTTGTGCAGAGGCCCGAGCGGGAAGCACTTTTTGATTGCGGCTTCGCACGCATCGTCCACGATGCAGGACTTCGTGAACTCTATGCCGCCGTGGAGCACGCGGTGACCGACAGCGCTGATCTCCGCCATCGTGTCAACGACGCCGTATTCCTTGCTGGTCAGCTTTTCGAGAACGGCCTCGATCGCTTCCTTGTGGGTGGGGAACGGAATGTCCGCTTCGTAAACGTGCTTGCCGTTCTGGGGCTTGTGGGTCAGACGGCCGTCGATGCCGATGCGCTCACAAAGACCTTTGGCGAGCAGAGACTCGTTCTCCATGTCGATGAGCTGATACTTCAGCGAAGAGCTGCCGGCGTTGATAACCAGAATCTTCATTGGTTCGGATCCTTTCCATGTTGAAAATTTTACCGCATCAGGGTATCATTGTTTCACAAATACTTATTTTAGCGTTCTTTTCTCCAAAACGCAAGAGAAAAAAGGATGGATTCACATGAAAGCGGTCGGCATCGTTGCAGAATATAACCCGTTTCACGCCGGACACCGGTACCAGATACGGAAAATACGTGAAAGCTGCGGCGCGGAGGTACCGGTCATTGCGGTCATGTCCGGCGATTTCGTGCAGCGCGGCGAGGCGGCCTCTTATGATAAATTCACCCGCGCGGCGGCCGCGGTGCGCGGCGGCGTATCGCTTGTGATCGAGCTGCCGCTTCCCTGGAGCCTTTCCTCCGCGGAGGGGTTCGCCCGCGGCGGCGTGGGGCTGCTCGGCGCGACGGGCGTTGCCGGCGCGCTCTCGTTCGGCAGCGAGAGCGGCGATCTTGCGGCGCTCGAAAAGACGGCGGCAGTGCTCGATACGCCGGAATATGCCGAAGCGCTGAAAGCAATGCTCACCGGCGGAACGCCGTTTGCCGCGGCACGCGCCCGGGCGGCGCGCTCCGTTCTCGGCGATGCTGCGGCGGTGCTCGATACGCCGAACGATCTTCTGGCTGTTGAGTACCTTCGCGCATCGGCAAAGCTCGGCTATACATTTAAATATATTCCCGTCCGGCGCGAGGGCTCGGTCCATGACGGCGCGGGCAGCGCGTCCGAGCTCCGCGCACTGCTGCGGGCAGGGGAGAGCCTTGCCGGGCGCATCCCGGAAGAGGCATGGGAGGTCTTTCACCGTGCAGACGAGGCCGGACGCGGCTTTGCCTCTCCGGAGAGCCTGCGCACGGCGTATCTCTCCCGGCTGCGGGAGAAAACGCCGGGGGACTTTGCCGCCGTGCCGGATGCGGCGGAGGGGCTGCATTTCCGGCTCTATGAAGCCGTGCGCCGCGGTACATCGGCCGAGGAGATCGCCGATCTTGCCAAATCGAAGCGGTACGCCCATGCGCGGCTGCGCCGCATGGTGATGTGCGCCGCGCTCGGCGTACGTGCCGGGGACGCCGGCGGTATTCCGCCGTATATCCGTGTGCTGGCATTCGATGCGCGCGGCGCGGCGCTGCTGCGGGAAATGAAAACGAGCGCCGCTCTTCCTGTCATCGTCAAAAGTGCGCATGTTAAAGACGAAAATGAAACTGTCCGGCGCGTATTCGAGCTGGGGAGCCGCGCGCACGACCTTTATGTCCTCGGCTGGCAAAACCGCGCGGCGCAGGCCGCAGACGGCGATTACCGCGCTACGCCCTTCCGTTCCATGGGGAATTACCCAAGTTCCGTGCACGATAACCAAGTGAGTGTCTGAAAACTTTTCGCAATTTAGCGAAAAAAAGGATTGCAATTTTCTCCCGCTGGTATTATACTACCGTCATATTTGAAAGGAAACACATTTGTCCGCAAGGCGCGGACTGTGCGTATTCCGGAGAGGGAGAAAAACCATGAAAAAGATTTTAGCGATCGTACTTTGCGCATGCATGATC
>CAVEPP010000345.1:0-2273 GCA_963617605.1 Alloprevotella sp.
CGCCGCACTGCCCGAAGTGCGGCAAGGAGATCCGCCAGCAGACCATTGACCAGATCATCGACCAGGTGACTGCTCTGCCGGAGGGGACAAAGCTCCAGATTCTTGCCCCGGTTATCCGCGGCAAGAAGGGCGAGCACGCCAAGGTCTTTGAGGACGCGCGCAAAAGCGGCTATGTCCGCGTGCGCGTGGACGGCAATCTCTACGATCTTTCCGAAACCATCGAACTGGACAAAAATAAAAAGCACCGCATCGAGATCATCGTGGACCGTCTCGTAATGAAACCGGACATCCGCCGCCGTCTGACGGACTCGATCGAAACGGCGTCCTCGCTCACGGGCGGACTTGTGACGGTCGATCTCCCCGCGGAGGGGCGCGAGCTCACATTCTCGCAGAACTACGCCTGTGAGGACTGCGGCATCTCCATCGAAGAGCTCTCGCCGCGCGCGTTCTCGTTCAATAACCCATACGGCGCCTGCCCGAGCTGTACCGGTCTCGGCACGCAGCTGCGCGTCGATCCTGAGCTTATCATGCCGAATCCGTCGCTCTCCATTCTCGGCGGCGGCATCGTGGCGTCCGGCTGGAACAATGTCCGCGGCGATACGATCTCGCGCATGTATTTTGAAGCGCTCTCGAAAAAATACCATTTCAGTCTCGACGCGCCCATCCGCGACCTGCCGCAGGAGGCGCGCAAAGTGATCCTCTACGGCACGGGCGGCGAGAAACTGACGCTCCACTATGACCAGCAGCGCGGCAAGGGAACCCTTTACCAGCCCTTTGAGGGTATTGCGGCCAATCTCGAACGCCGCTACCGCGAAACACAGAGCCCCGCCATGCGCGCGGAGATCGAACAGTGCATGGCGGAAACGCCCTGCCCGGACTGCGGCGGCCGCCGCCTCCGGAAGGAAGTTCTCGCCGTTACCGTCGGCGGGATGAATATCTCCGAATTCTGCGATCTTCCGGTAACGGAGTGCCTGCGCTTCCTTGATACGCTCGAACCGCAGCTGACGGATATGCAGGCGATGATCGCCGGACGCATTATCAAGGAGATCCGCAGCCGCCTCGGTTTTCTGCAGAGCGTCGGTCTGCAGTATCTCACGCTCTCGCGCGCCGCGGCGACGCTCTCCGGCGGCGAGGCGCAGCGCATCCGTCTGGCCACTCAGATCGGCTCCTCCCTCATGGGCGTGCTCTACATCCTCGATGAGCCGAGCATCGGTCTGCACCAGCGCGACAATGCAAAGCTGCTCAAAACGATGAAAAATCTGCGAGACATGGGCAACACACTCATCGTCGTCGAGCACGACGAAGACACCATGCGCGCGGCGGACTATATTGTGGACATCGGCCCCGGCGCGGGCGTCCACGGCGGCGAGGTCGTGGCGCAGGGCAGCGTGGAGGACATCTGCGCCGAGCCACGCAGCATCACCGGCGATTATCTGAGCGGCCGCAAGCGCATCCCGCTGCCCGGCACGCGCCGGAAGGGGAACGGCCAGGCCATCACCGTGCACGGCGCAACGGAGAATAACCTTAAGAATATCGACGTTTCGTTCCCGCTCGGCAAGTTTATCTGCGTGACCGGCGTGTCCGGCTCGGGCAAATCCTCACTCGTGAACGAGGTGCTCTATAAAACGCTCGCTGCGGAAAAGATGCGCACAAAGGCGCGTCCCGGCAAGTGCGCGGGCGTGGACGGACTCGAATACGTCGACAAGGTCATTGCCATCGACCAGACGCCCATCGGCCGCACGCCGCGGAGCAACCCCGCAACGTATACAGGCCTCTTTAATGATATCCGCGATGTTTTCGCCTCGACGAAGGACGCCGCGCTCCGCGGCTACGGCCCGGGCCGGTTCTCCTTCAACGTCCGCGGCGGACGGTGCGAGGCCTGTTCCGGCGACGGCCTTTTGAAGATCGAAATGCATTTTCTGCCGGACGTGTTCGTCCCGTGCGAGGTGTGCAAGGGCAAGCGCTACAACCGCGAAACGCTCGAGGTACGCTACAAAGGCAAAAATATTGCCGAAGTGCTCGATATGACTGTCGAGGAGGCGCTCACCTTCTTTGAAAATCAGCCGAAGCTCGTGCCGAAGCTGCGCACGCTCATGGACGTAGGTCTCGGGTACGTGCGTCTCGGCCAGTCCTCGCCGACGCTCTCCGGCGGCGAGGCGCAGCGCGTCAAGCTCGCCACGGAGCTCTCCCGCCGCGCGACCGGCAGAACGATGTATATTCTCGACGAGCCGACCACTGGTCTGCATATGTACGACGTGCACAAGCTGCTCGAC
>CAVEPP010000346.1:0-2263 GCA_963617605.1 Alloprevotella sp.
CGTCGATGCGCTGGCGCAGCTTGATGATCTCGGCGCGCATCTGGTTGCGGAGCTTTGCGTCGAGGTTGGAGAGCGGCTCGTCCATGAGGAACACCTTGGGGCTGCGCACGATGGCGCGGCCGATGGCGACACGCTGACGCTGGCCGCCGGAGAGCGCCTTCGGCTTGCGGTCGAGCAGAGCGGTGATGTCAAGGATCTCCGCGGCCTCGCGGACCTTCTTGTCGATCTCGGCCTTCGGGAGCTTCTTGAGCTTGAGCGAGAACGCCATGTTCTCGTAAACGGTCATATGGGGATAAAGAGCGTAGTTCTGGAATACCATGGCGATGTCGCGGTCCTTGGGGGCCACGTCGTTCATGCGCTTGCCGTCGATGAAAAGATCGCCCGAGGTAATCTCCTCGAGACCGGCGATCATGCGCAGCGTCGTGGATTTGCCGCAGCCGGACGGGCCGACGAGCACGATAAATTCACGGTCAGCGATATCCAGCGAGAACTGCTGTACCGCAACGACACCCTCTTCGGTGATCTGCAGGTTGTGCTTCTTCTCGGGGACTTCGTCTTTTTTCTTCTTTTTCGTGCCGCCCTGATTGGGATAGATCTTCTTGATGTCTACCAGACGTACTTCTGCCATGTGTACCGATCCTGATCTGAGAGCCACCGCTTGCTCAGACCTTACCTCCGCCGAAATATGTACGGAGGCTATACGGCAGGTCTCCACACTGCCGCACCGCGGATCCTGCGGGAAAACAAACTCCTTTCTTCGGCTCGCACGGCGCTCATAAGGTGGAGAGCGGCGGCGATCCGGACATTATCACTAATGTACCATATCGCCGCCGCTGCCGCAACTATTTTCTTGCAATTTGCCGGGGGAAATTTATGCCTCTTTCCGCTGCATTTCGCGGAGCACTTCGTCGATCCGGTGCGCGACGGCGATGAAGTCCGCTTCGGTGTACCCCTTCGTCGTCATCGCGGCGGTGCCGATGCGCACGCCGGATGTCTGCTGGGGCGAGCGCGTCTCGTTCGGGACGCAGTTTTTGTTAAGCGTGATGCCGTGGCGGTCCAGCTCGTCCTGTACCGCCTTGCCGGTAAGCCCCGTTTTCGTGAGATCGAGCAGGAACAGGTGATTGTCCGTGCCGCCGGTCACAACGTCGTAGCCCATTTTCCGGAACTCGGCGCACATCGCGCGGCAGTTTCGCACAACGGCGTGGATGTATTCGCGGTATTCGTCTGTGCAGGCTTCCTCGGCGGCGACGGCCTTGCCCGCGATCACGTGTTCGAGCGGCCCGCCCTGCGTGCCGGGGAACACCGCGCTGTCCACCTTCTTTGCAAGCTCCGGCCGGCAGAAGATCATGCCGCCGCGCGGCCCGCGCAGCGTTTTGTGCGTCGTGGTCGTGATAATATCGGCAAGGCCGAACGGCGACGGGTGATCCCCTGCCGCGACGAGCCCCGCAATGTGCGCCATGTCCACCATGAAATACGCGCCCACGCGCTTTGCAATTTCGGCAAAGCGCGCAAAATCGATGACGCGGCTGTACGCCGAGGCGCCCGCGAGAATGAGCCTGGGCTTATATTCGGCGGCCTTGCGTTCCACGTCTGCAAAGTCGATAAAGCCCTGCTCATCTACATCGTAGAATTTCATATCAAAGAGCTTGCCGCTGAAGTTGACGGCGGAGCCGTGCGTCAGGTGCCCGCCGTTATTGAGTGACATGGCGAGGATCGTGTCGCCCGGCTGCAGCACGCTCATATACGCTGCAAGATTTGCGTTCGAGCCGCTGTGCGGCTGGACGTTCACGTGGTAGTCGGTATGGAATACCTTTTTCCACATCGCGCAGCAGTACTCTTCCAGTTCATTCACGACTTCGCAGCCGCCGTAGTAGCGGCCCCGGTTGCCGGAAACGCGCTCGGCAGGGTACCCCTCGGCGTATTTGTTCGTGAGGCACGAGCCGACGGCGCGAAGGACATTTTCGCTCACAAAATTCTCGCTTGCGATCAGCTCAACGGTCGCGTCCTGCCGCGCCTGCTCACGGGCAATATAGTCAAATACTCTGGATTCCATGGGTTGTCTCCTTTTGTGTAGTAAAAGGCTCCCTTGTGTAAAGGGGGCTGTCAGTCGTCAGACTGACTGAGGGATTGTCTCCCCGTTTTGCCGATACATACAATCCCTCCGTCTTTTGCCTGCGGCAAAATCCACCTCCCTTTACACAAGGGAGGCAGCCATGAGCAAAACTCCAAAAGAATAGTAATTGCAATGGTTCCCGGCCATGGC
>CAVEPP010000347.1:0-2258 GCA_963617605.1 Alloprevotella sp.
GCAGGCAGAAGGTACATATCGAGTACGACCTTGTGGGCTACATTCCCGTGGATGAGCTGCTAAAAGCGGAACAGGCATGACCGAGATCATGCCTGTTCCAAGAAATTTGAATTTTACTGTCTTACCAGCAGAGAGCCTTTTTCATCTTTCTTTTCTCCAAAGTCAATGAGATGTGGGATCGTGCTGCAAACCCCATCGTATCACAGCCCGCTGGGTAAAACAAGCGCCGGCAACGGGGAATATTGGCAAATATCGTACCAAAAAAACGCCGGATACCCCCAGACGCCGCGCCGTCGCCGCCATATAATGAGAAAAAAACGAACGGGAGGATCACCCATGACAAAGGTACGCATCGAGCCGGGCATCTGCGGTTTTACGGCGATCACGGAGGCGGAAGCGGCGGAGGATTTTATGGTGCATCTGCGCGTGGCGAGCGGCTGCGCCGCCGTGCAGGAAATGATGAAGGCTCTCGGCGGCACGTTCAGCGCGTTTGACGTCTGCCTCACCAAGCCGGGTACGGGGCCGTTTTACGCCTATGCCGCAGAGCATTTCCCCGTCCACGCCGCTTGTCCGGTCATTGCCGGGATCACCAAGTGCGCGGAGGCGGAATGTAATCTTGCCCTCCGGCAGGACGCCGGGATATTTTTTGAGGAATAACGGGCGAAGAACTTTTGCTGCGTGTTGAAAAACGGACACCTTCGTGGTATAATCCAATTCCGCCGCGAAGCGGCACTATTTTCCCGGAGGTAACGCCATGAACGTCTGGCACGACATCGACCCCGCACGCATCCAGCCGGAGGATTTTCTCGCCGTGATCGAGATCCCCAAGGGCAGCAAGAAGAAATACGAACTGGACAAGCAGACCGGCCTGATCATTCTGGACCGTATTCTGTATACATCGACCCACTACCCCGCCAACTATGGCTTCATTCCCCGCAGCTACGGCGACGACGGCGACCCGCTCGACGTGCTCGTGCTCTGTTCTGAGCCGCTCGATCCGCTCACGCTCGTGCGGTGCTACCCGATCGGGTACATCTCCATGCTCGACGGCGGCAAGAACGACGAGAAGATCATCGCCATTCCCTTCTCCGACCCGAGCTACAACAAGTACCGCGATATTATGGATCTTCCCAGCCACACGTTTGACGAGATGGCGCACTTTTTCTCCGTATATAAGGCGCTGGAGGGCAAGGAGGCGGTCGCGGGCGATGTGAACGGCCGCGAAGCCGCCGTGGAAATCATTAAGAAGGCGCTCGCGCACTATGACGAGTGCTTTGGAAACAAACCGTAATTTCAAAGGCCCCGCAAGGCCATATGATAACAAAAGGTGTCAGCAGAAAATCTGCTGACACCTTTTTTTGCATGTGCTGCCATATCCGGAAATGACCCGGCAGAGGAGATCAGAGCATCTCGTTGAAATTCATGTTCATAATGTACTGTTCCATAAACTCGGCGCTGGCGTTGAGCTCTATGTGCTTTGTAACGCTGCGGATATGTTCGCAGCGGGCGCTCTCCGCGCGGTCGAGCAGATAGCGGCACACGCCGCTGCCTGCGCCGTTGCCGACGGCGATGACCTTTTCGCGCGGCGCGGAGGGAAGAAGCCCAATGTACAGAGCGTTGTCCACATCGATGTAGTTGCCGAACGCCCCGGCGAGAATGAGCGAATCGAGCTGCTCCGGCTCGATGCCGTGCTCGTGGCAGAGCGTCAGACACCCGGCGCAGATCGAGCTTTTGGCAAGCTGGATCTGGCGGATATCGTTCTGCGAAAGATAGACCGGATGCTCGCCGCGCGTGAGGAAGAAGGCGTTGTTGTATTCGCCCACCGGCTCAAGCCGGTCGAGCAGAGGGCTGTCCGGATGCTCCGCGGCGAATTCCTCACGCGGGAGGAGCCGCCCGGTCATGTCCACAAGACCGGCTCGGACGAGCGCGGCGGTCATGTCGATGATGCCGGAGCCGCAGAGACCCTTCGCCTCGCCCACGCCGAGGACATGGAAGCGGAGCTCCCCGTCCGGCGTGATATCCGCATGGTCGATCGCGCCCTCTGCGCCGCGCATGCCGCACTCGATGTTGCCGCCCTCGAGCGCGGGGCCGCAGGCGGTGGAGGAGGTGAGGAAGCCGTCGCGCGCGTTGCCGACAGCGATCTCCCCGTTCGTGCCGAGGTCGACGGCGAGATGTACCCCCTCCTCCGGCACGCCGAGCAGAACGGCGGTCGTATCCGCGCCGACGAACCCGCCGAGCAGCGGCAGAAACTCCACGAG
>CAVEPP010000348.1:0-2231 GCA_963617605.1 Alloprevotella sp.
CCAGACAGGGTCGGCACCGATATCGTCTTCGGCTATCTGGCAGTCGTGGAAGAGATCGTTGGCGATCGTGAGGATCACATTCCGCAGCTCGAGCCGGTCGGTGTATTTCTGCGGGATGCCATTCAGCCCGAGATACGCCCCGACGATGTTTCCGGTGACGGCACCGGTGGAGTCGCTGTCGCCGCCATGGTTGACGGCGGCAATGAGAGCGCGGTCGAAGTCGTCACAGTACTTCAAGGAGCAGTAAACCGATATCGCGAGCGTTTCCTCCGCCACCCAGCCGCGCCCGAGCTCGCGGACGGCGTCCGCGTCGCTGATGCCCGCCCTCTGCGAAAGGGCGGACGCGCGGTTGATGAGTTCCAGAAACTCGCCGAGGTGCGTATCGGAGGCGAAAAGTCCGGAAACGGCAAGCTTCATATCCTCAACGGCCTCCGCCACGGTGATGCTGTCGTTGTGCGAAAGAAGCTGAACGATATGTACAAGACCCGCAGCCGGAAGGTAGCCGAGAGAATGGCCGTGCGTCAAAGCAGCCGCCTCTGCGCCGAGCCGGTCGATCTTTTCGATGGGCATTGATCCCGTATCAAAGTACAGCCCGATGGGGGCGACGCGCATCACGCCGCCGCAGCCTTTGCTCTGGTTGATGGGCCGCTCGATCAAGCCGGGAGTGGAACCGCTCAGCGCGGACATGCAGGTGTTTCCGGGCGCACGGCGGTGGAACATCTCCGGCTGATTCACGAGCCAGGAATAATGATAACCGTCGGGCAGCGGGTAAGGCTTCGTCTGCGTCTGGTACCAGTCCCTATAGCTATAGTGGATATAGCCTGCATAGTCGCCCAAGATGGCGCGCGTCATGCCGCGGGTCGTGCCGAGCAGGAGCCCCGTGGCGGTGAACAGAGTCATCTGCGTGTCGTCCGAGATCTCGGCGACTCCGTTATGAAGATCGTACGCGGTGATGCCCGTCTCCCCGTAACGGAAGGATATGGAGGCCGTGTCCATGAATTCGACCGGATACCCCAGCGCGTCGCCCGCCGCACCGCCGATCAGGCATCCCCGAAATTTGTCAAGATTTTTCATTTCGCGCTCTCTCCGTGCAGAATTTTGCCCTTCTCCCAAAATTCTATCACATACCGCACCGGATGAAAACAAAAAAATGGAGTGTTCTCAAGAAAAGATCCCTTAGAATACCCGAAGCGGAACAAATGAAGCTCCTGAACTGCGATACGACTGCCTGGCGCTGCTGGCGCCGTATTTCTCTGTATGCTTCATCGGGGATTGTCGATATGCCGCGTCCTGTGCTATACTCTTACTCATGATCGCCGTATCGCCGAAAACCGGAGGAGAGGAATATACCATGACGGAAGAAGAAAAGCTGGATGCAGGACTGTATTACGATTTTTGGGATGCCGGCGTCAACGGCAGGAAGCTGAATGCCATCCGCTTTTGCCGGGAATTGCGGCAGCTGCAGGACGCGGATGCATCGGAAACGGAACAGGCTGAGCTGATCGGCAGATATTTGGGTTCTGTGGGGCGGGATGTGTCCATCTGCCCCGGTTTTATGTGTGACAGCGGCAGGAACATCCATGTGGGAGATCAGTTCCTTGCCAATTATAATGTGACGATCCTTGACATTATGCCGGTCCATATCGGAGACTATGTGATGATCGGGCCGAACAGGCTCATCACCACGGTCAACCACCCGCTTACACCGAAAGGACGCCGGGAACATCTTGGAATTGGAAAGCCTGTCACCATCGGAAATGATGTGTGGATCGGCGGTAGCTGCACCATTCTGCCGGGCGTGACCATCGGCAATAATGTGGTGGTCGCGGCGGGCGCGGTCGTAACAAAGGATGTGCCGGACAACTGCATTGTGGGCGGTGTTCCGGCAAAGGTCATCCGGGAACTTGAAAATGATATCCCAGAGGAGGGAAGCGATCCGCATGGCGGAGTTTGAGAGATCCATGCAATGGCTTCCCCGTATCATTCCGGATCCCGCTGTGAATACGGCAGCAATATCGCCATAATCCCCATAAAACGCACGAAACCCCGCCGCAGAACTGCTCTGCAGCGGGGTTTACTCATATGCTGAAATAACAGGAAAGCCTTGTTTCAAGCGTTTTCGGGCATAGAAAATGTCCACCGTAATTCTCAAAATTACGGTGGACTTATGGCAAAGAACCGTAATTTTGATAGAAAACCTTAAAGGGGGTGCAACTTCGGTTCAGAGGGGG
>CAVEPP010000349.1:0-2230 GCA_963617605.1 Alloprevotella sp.
TCCCTATATGGAGCATTTGTGCCAGCAGACGGGCGCATCCGTAATGCTCTCGTTCTGCGAGGGCGGCAGCGTCATCACGCTCGACCAGGTGGATCCGCGGAGCGGCCTGCGCATCGCATCGGATATTGGGGCCCGGCTGCCCATCCACTGCACGTCGCAGGGCAAGCTGTTTCTTTCGCGTATGCCCCGTTCCGCCGCCGAAATACTGCTCTCCTCGCAGAGCATGACGCCGTTCACGCCCCGCACCGTCACCGACATTCCCACACTGATGCAGGAGATCGACCGCTGCCGTGCCGACGGCTACGCCGTGGAGAACGGCGAATACCGGATCGGTCTGCGTTCCGTCTCCGCGCCGGTCTATACCGCGGAGGGAGAAGCCCGGTATGCCGTGAGCGTGATCGGCATGTTCCGGAGCGTGCAGTCCGATGCCTTCCGCACGACGATCGAGGAGGTCTGCGCCGCCGCCGCGATGATCTCCACCGCTTTAGGATATAGAAAACAGGAGGAAAAACAATGAACTACACCGCAGCCGTTATCACCGTGAGCGATCTTGGCAGCCGGGGCCTCCGGCAGGATACGAGCGGCCCCGCCGTGCGCGCCATGCTGGAGGATGCCGGTTTTGCCGTGACCTTCGCCGCCATCGTGCCGGACGAAAAAGACCAGATCAGCGCGCTTCTGCGTGAATGCGCCGACGAAAAGAAGGTCGATCTCGTTGTCACCACCGGCGGCACGGGTCTCTCGCCCCGGGACGTTACGCCGGAAGCGACGCTCGCCGTGCTCGAACGTGAGATCCGCGCCATCCCCGTCGCCATGTGGGTGGAGGGCCTTAAGAGCACGCCGCGCGCGATGCTCTCGCGCGCCGTGGCGGGGACGAGGGGCAATACCCTCATTCTCAACGTCCCCGGCTCGGAAAAAGCGGCACGGGAGAATCTCGGTGCCGTCGTCGGGACGCTCGAACACGCCATGCACATGATCGCCGCCGAGGGGCACGGCTAAAGCATTTCTCTTGCAAAGGCGCTGGTGCGATTATATACTCTTTTAGATAATTGCCATGCCGGAGGTGAAAAATGGAAAAGGAATCGCTGCGCCATCCCTTCCCGGCGATCTATGCGCCGGACTCCCAGATACTGATCCTTGGGTCGTTCCCCTCGGTGAAGTCCCGAGAGCAAAAATTCTTTTACGGGCATCCGCAAAACCGCTTCTGGCGGGTAATGGCGGCGCTGCTCGGCGCGGACGTGCCGCAGACCGTGGAGGAAAAACGCGCGTTTCTTCTGGCAAATCATATTGCGCTCTGGGATGTGATCGCCTCGTGCGACATCTCGGGCTCGTCCGACGCCTCCATCCGAAATGCCGTGCCGAACGATCTTTCTCCCATTCTGGAAACGGCCTCCATCCGGCAGATCTTCACAAACGGAGGCACGGCCCACCGGCTGTACCGGAAGTATATTTATCCGGTCAATGGGCGGGAGGACACCGTTCTTCCCTCCACGAGTCCCGCGAACGCCGCGCGATCACTCGACGCGCTCATTGATGCGTGGCAGATCGTGCGCGAAGCGCTGGAAGAATAAATGACAGAAACAGAGCCTGCGGCCCATTGGGGAGCCGCAGGCTCTGGCTTCTTATTCCCCGCTCCGGAGCGGCAGGTTGGAGAGCGCTTCGGATATGTAGTCGTTGAATTTATAGACATCCTTCGTGCGGGCGATCTTTTTGGCGAGTTCGTCCCCGCCGATAAAGAGCGCAGAGAGATAGTGCCAGAGTTCCTTCATTTTTCGCATGGCGTTCACGCCGCCGAGCTCGGCGCGGTACGCCTCGTACAGTTCCTCGTGGAATTGCCGAAGTTCGGCACGGGATGCCGCCGCCCCGCCGCGCAGACGGCGGAAGAGCGCGGGATCTGTCGCCGCGCCGCGGCCGAGCATGACCGCCTCCGTTCCCGGGTGGGCGGCTTCAAATGTGCGGATGTCCTCCGCGGTGAAAAGATCGCCGTTGTACACGACCGGGAACGGGCTTTCCGCCGCGGCGAGCGCGAAGGCGTCCATATGCACCGCGCCGGAATACATTTCCTTTCGCGTGCGCGGATGGAGGATGAGTTCCTGCGCGCTGTATTGCCGGTAGATCGACAAAAGGCGCGGAAACTCCTCCGGCGCGAGATATCCGATCCGGCTTTTGAGCGACACGGCAATAGGCGATCCGGCGAACACATCCGCAAGAAGCGCATCAAGCGCATCCGGCT
>CAVEPP010000350.1:0-2219 GCA_963617605.1 Alloprevotella sp.
ACCTACACCTACTCCGACTCCGACACCGACAGCGACACCCACGCCGACACCGACAGCGACACCCACGCCGACACCGACAGCGACACCCACACCGACACCGACAGCGACACCCACGCCGACACCGACGCCAACAGCGAAACCTACTGCTACGCCAACGGCTGCACCCAAGGCATCGGCGACGCCCAAGCCCTCCGCGTCCGTGAGCGCTTCTCCCTCGGCGGACGCCGCAGTCTCTCCGGACACCTCCGCCCCGGCGGATGTTCCGGCAGACGTCCCCGCTTCTGACGCCCCCGGCGGCGAAGCTCCCGGGAACGAGAGCGGCAAAACCGAAAGCGCCGACGGCGTGCCATCCTCTCCCGCAAGCGGCAGAACGTCTTCCGCAGCTCCGGCGGTCATCGGCATTTCCGCTGCCGTCATCCTGCTGATTTTGTTCCTTCTGTTCCGCCGCAAGAAAAACCAGTAAATAAGAAATAAGCCAAAAGAGAGCATTGCAGGTTTTGAACTGCAATGCTCTCTTTCTTCCTGTTCAATTACTGGATCGTTTCGCTTACTGGATCGTTTCGCTGTGGTTGAGAACGCCGGTGCTGTAAAGAAAGAGCACGTCGTCCGCCTGCGAGAGATCCACGAACCGCGCAGCGACAGCGGGTGCCATATACCGGATGTCCACGACCGTGACCTTGGCATACCCCTGCGCGAGCAGCGGGACTATGCTGCTGCCGAACGAATCGCGGAAGAGCACCAGCTCCCGGTCCGTTTCGGCAGCGGGATTTTCGATCGTGAGCAGCGCCTTTGTCCCGCCGAGGAACATTTCGTACCCGTCGCGTCCCGCGGCGAGGGTAAGATCGTAGAGCGGGATCTCCGCGTCCGTTTCATAGTCGTACACCCGAAGGGCGCGGATCGTGTCGTTCGTGAGATACCGCAGCGCGTCCGGCTCGACGGGAAGGGCGTACTGCCCGGCGTATACGCCGCGAAACGCCGCGGACACATCCACAGTCTCGTATTCCGCCGGAAGCGAAGAGCCCATCGCCGCGGCAAGCGTCTCCGCCGTTTCGCCGAGTTCTTCCTGCCGCCAGTGGGTGTCGGTGCGGTAGTACTTATCGAGCAAGAGGGTATCAAAAATGTCGATATACTCCGCAAACGGCATCCCGGCGCGCAGCGTATCGGTGAGCGCAGTATAATCCATGGCGGGATAGCCGTTTTGCGCTGCGAGGAAATAGTTTTTGTCCGGCACAACGGTATAGTAAACGTTTGCGTCCGTACCGGCAAAAAACGTTTCATAGACGGCGGAGAACCGCTCCGCCGCGTGCTGGACGAGATCGGTATTGACCGGATAGTCGAGCTTTGCGAGATGCCCTTCGGCTGCATACACGCCGTTATTGTCCCGCTGCCGCAGAACGCTCCCGGAGAAAAATGCCTTGAGCGCGCGGAAGCCGTCCCGCAGCGGGAACTGGTCGAGCGTATATTTCTCAAATGCCGTCATATACGTCCCGTCCGCCACCGCCGAGACGCGCAGCGCCGGGCGCTGGGCGAGCTTTCGCCGCTCGGAGAGCGAATCGGTCTTATCCGGCGTCAGGAGCGCTGCGAGCAGGAAGCCCGCTAGAAAGAGCGCGGAGAGCGCGAGCGTGAGAATATTCCGTATCTTCTTCATGCCGCACCTCCTCAAAACCGGAAATAGAGGAACGGGTTGAACGACCCGTCCACCAGAAACGCGGTGCAGAGCGCGAGCAGTGCAAGCGTGCAGAGCGGCTCAACCACTGTGAGCACCGGCGCGAGGGGCTTTATCTCCCGCGCCTTTTTCAAAAGCATCGCCGGAAGCGGTGTTGCGCCGAGCACGGCGAGCACGAACACGACGCCGTAGCTCCGGAGCATATAGAGCGCTTCCGTGCCCAGTCCCGGGGCTGTTCCCGCGCCGAAGAGAAGACCGAGCTGATGCAGCGCGTCCTTCAGAGCCGCCGCGTCAAAGAGCACGAAGCCAAGCATTACGGCAAGGAGCACATAGACGTGCGGAAGAACTCTCCCTTTTTTCAGCGCCGGAAGGAGGAAAAACTTCTCCGCAATGAGAAGCACCGCGTAGAAAAGCCCCCAGAGGATAAAATTCCACGCCGCGCCGTGCCAGAAGCCGGTCGCCATCCAGACGACGAGGATGTTGAATATGTGCCGGGCGTGAGAGCATCGGCTGCCGCCGAGCGGGATATAGAGATAGTCCCGGAACCATGTGC
>CAVEPP010000351.1:0-2208 GCA_963617605.1 Alloprevotella sp.
GTGCTGGGGGCGGGGACGATGGGGCCCGGCATTGCCCAGACCTATGCCATCGGCGGCTGTAACGTCGTCATGTGGACGCGCCGCGAGGAGACGCGCCAGAAGGCGGAGGAGGCGCTGCGCTCGTCGCTTGCCACCTTCGTCGAGGAGGGGCTTCTCAAGGCCGGCGAGCCGGAGGCCGTGCTCGGCCGCATCCGCTTTGAGTCGACCGTGGAGGCCGCCGTACAGGGCGCCGACCTCATCCAGGAGACCATCGTGGAAAACCGCGACGCCAAGGCCGCGCTCTATGAGCAGCTTGCCGCATGCGCCCCGGCGGACGCCATCATCGCATCGAATACCTCCGCGCTGAATATTTTTGAGCTCGTGCCGCCCGCACTGCTGCCGCGGCTCTGCATCGCCCACTGGTACGCGCCGCCCCAGCTCATCCCGCTCGTCGAGGTCGTCAAGAGCGACGAGGCCCCGCAGGAGTACGCTGACATCCTCTGCGCGCTGCTCAAAAAATGCGGGAAAACGCCGGTGTTCATGAAGAAATTCATCCGCGGCTATATCGTCAACCGCCTGCAGCAGTGCCTCAACCGCGAGGTATTTTACCTGCTCGATAACGGCTACTGCGACGCGGAGGCCATCGACCTCGCGGCCAAGGCCAGCTTCATCCCCCGCGCCGTGGTGCTCGGTCTGCTCAAGCGCGCCGACTTCGGCGGCCTCGACATGACGGCGAACAACTACCGCAACCACAGCTATACCATGCCGGAGCACGGCGACGAGATGCCCATCACGCTGGCGGAGCACATCGAAAAGGGCGAGCTCGGCCTCAAGACCGGCAAGGGCTTTTACGATTACACCGGCCAGGATCCGGACGCGCTCAAGGCCAAGCGCGACAAGCAGCTTTTTGAGGTATTCCGCCTCGTGCAGAAATTCATGGACGACCCCGTTTGACATTTGAGAAATAGGCTTGTATAATTGGATTGTTAGAATAAAGTATGAAAGGATGATATTCAAATGGCTAAGTCCAAAGTCATGACCGTTGAAGAAGCGATCGGCAAGTATTGCTTTGACGGCATGACCGTTCTGCTGCCCGGCTTTGTTAACGTCGGCGTCTCCGAAGTCCTCATCGAGGGACTGATCGCCGCCGGGATCAAAGACCTGAGCGTCATCTCCAACAACACCAGCGTCCCCGGACGCGGCATCGGCAAGCTCGTGCGCGCCGACGTTATCAAAAAGATCACCTGCTCCCACATCGGCAACAACTCCGAGACGGTCGCCAAGGTCGTCGCGGGTGAGATCGACCTCACCTTCGTCCCCCAGGGCTCTCTCTGCGAGAAGGTCCGCGCCGGCGGCGCCGGCATCGGCGGCGTTCTGACCCCGACCGGCATGTACACCCCCATGATGGACGGCAAGCAGGTCGTCGAGTGGGACGAGGCCAAGGGCGAGTTCAAGTTCCTCTCCGGCGAGATCGTTCCCGACCCCAGCAAGAAGCGCTTCATCCTTGAGCTGCCCCTGCATGGCGACGTGTGCTTCGTCCATGCGTGGAAGGCCGACAAGATGGGCAACGTCGTCTACCGCCGCACCTCCCGCAACTTCAACGAGGCCTTTGCCACCGCCGCCGACCATGTTATTGTCGAGGCGGAGCAGATCGTTGAGATCGGCGAGATCGACCCGGACGAGGTCATGACCCCGGGCTTTGTCGTGGATGCCGTTGTGCAGGGCCGTGCCCTGACCGAGGCGTAAGGAGGGAACTGAAATGACTGAATTGACCGGAAAGAACCTTATCGCTTATCGTACCGCCCGCTTCTTCCAGGACGGCGACGTTGTGAACCTCGGCATCGGTATGCCGACCATGTGCCTGAACTACCTGCCCGAGGGCGTGGATGTCTGGGTCGACTCCGAGAACGGTGTCGTCGGCCTGACCGGCGCTCCCAAGGAGGGCGAGCACGCCGACCCCAATGTCGTCGACGCCGGCGGCAAGGCGTCCATGATGCGCGTGGGCGGCTCCTGCTTCGACAGCTTCCGCAGCTTCGGCTTCATCCGCGGCGGCCACATTGACGCGACCGTCCTCGGCGCTTACGAGGTCGACGCGGAGGGCAACCTCGCCAACTGGATGATCCCCGGCAAGACCGCCGCCGGTATGGGCGGCGCCATGGATCTCGTGACCGGCTCCAAGATCACCATCGTCATGACGACCCACACCGACAAGGCCGGCAACCCCAAGAT
>CAVEPP010000352.1:0-2208 GCA_963617605.1 Alloprevotella sp.
ATCCGAACCGGGATCGAGCGAAAAATAATAAAGAAAAAATCCGTATGTTTCCCGGTGAAGCATACGGATTTTTTCATACTATTGACCTTTTACTTCCGTGCGCCGGACGCGCCGAGCCGGCCGGATATCCACGACAGGAGCGCCGCGGCAAGCGCGGCGAGGGCCGCCGTCTGCCACGAGAGCGAGAGCGCCGCGCCGCCGAGCGAGCCGAGCGCATCGCAGAGCGCCAGAGCGATACCCGCGCCGAGCACGCCGCCGAAAAGTCCCAGCAGCAGACTCTCCGCACCGATCACGCTCTGCGGAGCGGAAAGGCCAAGCGTGCGGAGCATCCGAAGCTCACTCCCCCGCCCCGCCGCAGCCAACGCCGAGACAAGTACGATAAACGCCGCCGCAAGGACCGCCGCGAGGATCGTGCCGAGCCGGTCGGTCTCCGATGAGCTCTCCAGAAGCGAGAGCCCCGGCTGCACAAGGCCGGAGGCCGCGTCGGTATAAGTTACGGTTTCTGCATAGCCGCGCAGCACCGCGCCAAGCGTTTCGCGCGCAGCAAAGCTGTCCGCATAGAGCCGCAGCTGCGTCACGGTCTGCGCCGCCTCCGCGCCGAACGCGCGAAGATTTCCCTCCAGCGAACCGGAGGAAATGCCGGAGGTGATATACCGGGCAAAGGCGTTTTCCAGCGCCTCGCCGGAGAGCGCAGCAATGGTCTGCAAAAGGGCGTCCTGCGCCCGCTCGGTCTCCACCGCCGTGCCGGTGATCTCAAGCACCATGGCCGCCTGCTGTGCCGGGGTCTGGCCGACGGCATAGCCGCGCAGCGCGGCGCGTTTTCCGGCCTCGTCCTGCGTATAGACGCCCTCGCTGTCAAACGGCAGGCCGGTCAGAACGTCCGTATCAGGCGTGGCAGTCTGCGCTTTTACGATATCGCTGCCGAGCACGGTTTCCACGGTCCATGTCATAAGCTCCGGCAGATAGGCCGCACCGCCGGTCAGACTCTCGCCGGGCGTCTCCCCCACGGGGCGAAGGATGCCGACGATATTCAGCCGCTGCGAGGAAGCGATCTTCGCGGTGAGATACGCCGCGTCAGCGCCCATATAGCCCCAGGTGCCGTCCACATTGCGGACGTACTCGTCCGTCGGCAGCAGTACGCGGAACGAAAGGCGCAGAAGCTCCGTATAGCTGATGTTGGCGTTTGCTTCCGGGTCAAGTCCAAGCGAACGGAGACAGCTCTCGTCCACCTTGCCGCGCACGTCGAGCAGCACTGCCGCCTCGTCGTACCGCTCCGGCCAGCGGCCGGAAACAAGCGTATAGCGCATCTGCCGCAGATCTTCCCCCTCGGGGAGCTGCGTCCAGAGCGTGCCGTTCTCCTCGGTATTGAGCGCTTCGGTCCCGGCGGCGGAGGTATCGCCGCTGTAGATGCGCGGCGTGATGGCGTAGCGGCGCTGCACGGAGATCGTCTTCTCGTCCGTGTGGCCGTCGAGCCAATCGCCGAGCGCGCCGAGATCGCCGGAGGGAACGCTCCCGGTGTCGAGCATTACCGGGTAGGCGGAGAGCACCGCCGTCTCCGCGCTCTTCGCGCTCTGCTCCCCGCCGGAAAAGGCGGCGAGAAGAAGGAGACACAGCAGCACCGAAAGCATCGGTGCGAACAGCCGCGGCAGAGCGCGGCTTTTTTTCTTTTTCAAGTTGGCAAACGCCATGCGCAGCCGGACACCGCCTCCCGCTCCGGCAACAGGCGGGATCGGCGCGCCGGTCTCGGCGGCATCCTCGTCCGTGTCGGAAGCGATCTGCCCGTCCTCCAGCGTTATAATACGCGCAGCATCGCCGAACGCTTCGGCATTGCGCGCCGCGACAATGACGAGCTGACCGCCGGACGCTTCGCCAAGGAACGAGAGAACCGTCTCCGCGCTCTCCGTGCCGAGACCGTCCGCCGGCTCGTCCAGAAGCAGCACGCGGCTTCTGCGCGCGAGCGCACAGGCGATTGCACCGAGACGCCGCTCTTCCCCGGAGAGGCGATCCGGGTATACGCCCGCCGCACCTTCAAGCCCGAGCAGCGCGAGCGCTTCCCGGGCATTTTCGCGCGCCTCCCGGCGGGAGAAGCCCGCGAGCACTGCGGCACGCTCCGCGTTTTCCGAAAGCGTGAGATCGTCAAAAAGAAGCGCCTCGTCCGCGGCGGCGCACTCCCGCCGCCACGCGCTGCGCCGCTCTTCGCTCCAGCGC
>CAVEPP010000353.1:0-2207 GCA_963617605.1 Alloprevotella sp.
CCCCCCTTATTATACCAAATTGCTCGCCTAAAGGCGAGCTTCTTTGACAAGCTGAAAAATGTGGACAGTCAAAAGACTGTCCACATTTTTCAAATTTGCAAATTGGATCAGCAGTAGTACTCCATCGGGTAGGTGAGGTACTCGACCGGCTCGAGCTGATCGCAGGTGACGTATCCGGAGGGAGCGCGGAGCAGGGACGGGATGCGGTTGACGACCGTGGCGCAGGTGTGCTCGACGGTCGCGGGCTTCACGACATGGAACTCGGTCTTGGGCTCGCCGAAGATCTCCCAATCGCACATATCGCCGTCGTCCGGGCCGTAGACCTTGCCGATGGTCTCTTCCTCGACGGTGACGCCCTGCATGGTCTCAATGGTGACGACCGCAGACATGCCGATGGCGTTGCCGGCCTTGATGGTCTTGCCGAGGGTGTCGCTGTAGATATCCTTGTCGATGATGCAGGGGACATGCTTCTGGGAAATGCTCTTGATGGTGAGGCCGAGCTTGTTGCAGATGGCTTCGGAGGCGTTCCAGGCGTAGGACGGCTCAAAGTCGGTCGGGTGAGCGATCTTCGCTTCAAACTCTTCCGGCGTCAGGTCGCAGCCGTGCGCCTCGGCGAGCGCGATGCCGTACTCTTCCACGTTGTAGCTGTAAGCGCCCTTGATCTTCGTGATGTTGTGGCAGCCCGCCGCAACGAGACCGACCATGTTGATCCAGAAGATATCCTGCATGCCGCTGCCGGTGATGGTGCAGCCGTTTTCCTTCGCAAGAGCATCGAGCTTGTTGATCATGGCCGCGGAGGTCGTCCAGGGGTAAATGGCCTCTTCGCAGGTCGTGATGACGTTGATGCCGCGCTTGACGCACTGCTCGATGGCTTCGTAAATATCGCCGATGAAGCTGCGGGTCGTGATGATGGCGACGTCGGCGTCGCACTCGTCGAGAACCTTCTCCGCGTTGTCGGAAATGATGACGCCCGTCTTGACGCCGAGCTCTGCCCAGTCGCCGATGTCCTGACCGACGGACGCGCCGTGGCCGATGCCGCCGACGATCTGCGCGCCATGCTCATACGCATAGCGGAGCGTGTACTTGCTCATCTTTCCGCAACCATACTGCACGATCTTAATTTTATCCATTATAATAGCTCCTTTCTGTGCTATAAAATACTATAACGGAGTATACAGTCTGTTGCAGGTAGAGAGTCAAGAGTTTTGTTAATTAATTTTTTGTAAAGATCACGGGAACCTGCAGGCGAAGGAACATATTGCGCTTGCTGTTATCAAAAAGATTCAGCTCCGTCATCTCCTCGCAGAGGTAATCGCCGTTCAGGACGAAGTTGTTGGCGCGGCAGTATTCGAGCAGCCGCTCCGCGCCTGCGGCTTCCTCATCGAAGTCGTCGAGATAGATGCAGGCGAACATTCCGCTTTCGATAACCTCGATATTCTCCCCGTAATCGCGCAGATGCTTGTCGCCGAAAATAAACACCTTGTCCGCTATCAGTTTGCCCTGCGCGAAATCGTCCTTTTTCACGCTCGTTCCGAGGCTGTACGACAAAAGCTGCGGCAGATTGCGCCCCATCAGCTCCCGGCGCAGCGCGTGGACGGCCATCTCGTAGGCGACGATCCCCTGCTCATAAAAATTCTCCGCGCAGGGAATGTACAGAATGTGACGCTGATCGATAAATTCCAGCGAGATCGTCCCGCTGACCGGCGACTTCCGGTAGCGCTCGATGGACTGGATCGTCCGCTCCACGGCCTCGTGCATCGCCTTGAGATCGCGCATCTGCTGGTGGATCTGGTTGTTTTTTTCAACGAGCTTCTGCTCGATGAGCATGATATCCTCTTTTTCGAGCAGCGTTTGTATTTCCGCGAGACTCATATTGAGATTCCGCATGTACCGGATGATATCGAGCCGGGATGTCTGGCGGATATCGTAGTAGCGGTAATTCGTCTCCTCGTCCCGGTAGCTCGGCTGCAAAAGTCCCATCCGGTCATAGAGTCTGAGCGTGGCGATCGAAACGCGGTTTGCCTCCGCCATTTCCCCGATAGACAGGAGATGTTCCCGTTTTTTGTGATCCATTTTTTGTCCTCCGTTTGGCAGAAAACTCTAACCTTACTATAGACTTTTGTACCCGAAATCGCCGCGTTTGTAAAGTCCTTTTTTCGCTTTTGGTGGGAAGAAAAGTGCCGGAAGGCAAAAGGAAAGCCGGAGAG
>CAVEPP010000354.1:0-2197 GCA_963617605.1 Alloprevotella sp.
CCGCAGCGCACTCGCTGTGCGCCGTTGGCGCACAACTCGCACGTTTGCGAGCCGAGAGGTATTTTCTCCGACGCACATGTCGCCGGAGAAAATGGTTAACACTCTATTTGCGCCTGCGGGCGCAAACTCTGCGAGGCTTTTTTGACAGCCTGATTCTTCCCTGTTTTACTGTATAAAAGCGTTCTCCACACGGATGGCGGCGGGGTCGAGCGAAGGGTCCATGACACGGACGATCTCGTCAAAGGCGGCGCTGCGCTCCGTAACGTAGTATTCAACCGCGCCCGTGCCGCGGCTTTCGGCGAAAAGAGGCCGCAGCGCTTCGGCGAGCGCTTCGCCGACGTCGATCATCCGCACGCCGGGCAGACGCTTTTCGAGCGCCGGGCGGTACACAGGGTAATGCGTGCAGCCCATGATGAGCGCGTCGATATGCTCGCCGTCAAAAGCCTCCATATACCGCGAGCAAACCGTCTCCGCGACGATGTCGTCCGGCGCGATGCCGTTTTCCACGAGCGGCACAAAAAGCGGACAGGCGCGGGAGACAACGTGTACGCCGGGGTCTATGGCGCGGATGTGCGCTTCGTACGCCCCGCTCTTGACCGTCGCCTGCGTGCCGATGACGCCGACGGAGCGCGTTTTCGTCACGTCCGCGGCAAGCCTTGCGGCGCTTTCAATCACGCCGTAGATCGGCAGATCGAACTTTTCGCGCAGCGCATCGAGCGAGTTGGAACTCACCGTGCCGCAGGCGATGACGATCGCCTCCACATCCTTGCGGAGCAGGAAGCGCACGTCGTCTTCGGCATAGTGCGTGATCGTTTCGACCGAGCGCCCGCCGTAGGGTACGCGGGCGGTGTCGCCAAGATATACCATATCCAGCTGCGGGAACGCCCGCCGGAGCTGGCGCAGCACCGTAAGGCCGCCGATGCCGCTGTCAAAAACACCGATTCGATGCATTGTTCTCACCTCATTGAAACGATTTTACACCGAAACGGTGAAGAATACAACCGCAAATCAGTCCGCTGCGCTTTCGGCTCTGATCTCCTCGCCGGTGACGATGTTGCGCACCCAGATGCCGCGGCGGAGAAGCACGATGCCGATGACCATTTTGATAAGGTCGGCAAGGTTCACGAAGAGGTACGCCTCCACGAGCGGCAGACCCGTTTTGTGGATGAGCACCCACGCGATCGGCACCGACACGACCCAGGTGAACACACTGTCCGAGAGCATGGTGATGTACGTCCGGCCGCCGGCACGGATCGTCCAGTACGAAGCGTTTACAATGGCGTGGACCGGCAATATGACCGCATCGATGCGCATGAGCGATGTGGCAAGCGCCATGATCTCGTGCGAAGTATTATAAAGCCGCGGAATATAGGGCGCAACGAGGAACATCACAACGCCGACTGCCGCGCTGGCCGCGCAGCTGAGCGCGGCGAGCTTCGGGCAGTAATCCCGCGCGCGGTCGTATTCTTCCGCGCCGAGCAGGTTGCCGATGACGATGCCGACGGTGTTGCCCATTGTAAAGATAACGGTTTTGAAGAGATTGAGCACCGTGGAGTTGATGTTCAGCGCGGCAATGGCGTCCAGCCCGCGGTAGGAGTAGCACTGCGTGAGCATCGTCATGCCGAGCGACCAGAACATCTCGTTCACGAGCAGGGGCATGCCCTTGCGGACGATCTGCCCGGCGAGATGGCCGGGGATTGAAAAGCCGCGGTACAGCCCATGGATGTACTCCGGCGGCTCCTTCCGGCCGTGCGTACCGAGCAGGATCAGACCAAACTCCACATAGCGGGAGAGTACTGTGGCGATAGCTGCGCCGCGGACGCCGAGCATCGGGAAGCCGAACTTGCCATAGATGAGAAGATAGTTGAAAACAAGATTGACGAAGATCGCCGCGATGCTCGCTTTCATCGGCAGACGGTTGTCACCGGTGACGCGCAGTATGCTCACATACGCTGTCGTAAGACAAAACGCGGGCAGACCGAAGAGCATGATGCGAAGATAGTCCTTGCCCTCCGTGAGCGTGAGCGCGAGATCACCGCCGGAACCGGCCTCGTGCAGGAAAGCGCCGATGAGCGCGTCCGGGATGAGCGCGAGAAGCACCGTGGCAAGCACCGTGAATCCGGTGCAGAGCAGAATGTTGAATCGCAGCGTGTGGCGGATGCCGGCATGGTCGCCCCGGCCAAAGAACTGCGCGCCG
>CAVEPP010000355.1:0-2197 GCA_963617605.1 Alloprevotella sp.
TATATCCTCACAGCAGCGCGACGCCTCTTCGACATAGCGCGCCACGGAATAATTCTCCCACGGCTCCGCCACGTCTATCATGTGGTGCGGCACGGCAGCCTGCTCGGCGGCCGTGGCCTTGGCGGTGCCGATGTCCATGCGGCGGTATATCTGCATGGAGTCCGCCGAGACTATCTCCCCGCCAAGCTCCTGCGCAAGCGCGATGCCAAGGCGGGTCTTGCCCGATGCGGTCGGCCCCGCGACTACGATGATCTTCTCTGCCATCGCCGCCCTCAGACTATGCGCTTGAACTGCTTGTCAAGCTCCTTGCGCGTGAGCGTGACGGATACGGGGCGGCCGTGCGGGCAATAGCGCACCTGCCCGGATATCACCGCGTCCACCACGGCCTCCAGCTCCTTCGGGTGCGTGTCCCAGCCGGCCTTTATCGCGGCCTTGCAGGCGACGGTGTGCAGTATCTCGTCCCGCGCGCTCTGCGCGTCCGGGCATTTGCCGCGGCGAAGCTTCTCGCATATCTCCTCGATGGCGGCGGGGACGTCCCCGGCGTCCATGTCGGCGGGCACGGCGCGGACTATCAGCTCCCGCTCGCCGAACGGCTCTATCTCGAAGCCCAGCTCGTACAAAAGCGCGGCGTTCTCGGTTATCGCGTCCATATCGTCGCCGTTGGGGCGGATCGTCACGGGGATGAGCAGGTTCTGCGCCATGATCTCGCGCTCCTGCGCCTTCAGCCGGTCGAATATCATGCGCTCGTGCGCGGCGTGCTTATCAATAAGTATCAGCTTGTCGTCCTGCTCGACGATTATATAGGTCTTGAGCGCTTCACCCACTATCTTGTGGTCGGGGATAGAGCGACTTTCAACATTTTGAACAGGTTTTTCAACAGCCTTGGCCGGCATATCCTGCGGAAATGCAGGTACAGTCTCGCTTTTTTCGGGTTTTTCCGGCAAAATGCGACTGATTTCCGGTTCCTGCTCCGTTTCATACTCCGCAGGCTCCGCGCGGAGCGACATCTGCACCGGCTGTACAGGTCTCGCCGCGCTCACGGGCGGGCGCAGGGCGGACACAGCCGTCGCCGTCACAGCGGCGGGCTGGGGCTGCACCGGCTTCGGTGCGGCATACCCGCTCTCGCGGAATTTCTCGGCGCTCATGCTCTGATAAAAATCAGGCTTCGCGCCGACGGCCTTCTTCGTCGACTCCGAGAGCTTTATTTCGGCGGTCTGCCGCTCTCCGGCGAGCGCGGACAGCACCGCGTAATGCACCGCGTCAAAGACCTTTCGCTCCTCGGAGAACTTGACCTCGGTCTTGGCCGGGTGAACATTGACGTCCACGCTGCCGTAGCCCAGCTCTATGTACAGCGCACAGGCGGGATAGCGCCCGGTGAGCAGCGTATTTTTATACGCCTGCTCCACGGCGGCCTGCAAAAGCTGGGACTTTATAAATCTGCCGTTGCAGAAGAAAAACTGCGCACTGCGGTTGCCCTTGCCGTAGGCCGGGGAGGAGACAAAGCCCGTCACGCGGATGCCGTTATTCTCGCCCGTGCAGCGGAGCATCTGCGTCGCCATGTCGCGCCCCATCAGGGAGTACACGCAGGACTCCTGTTTCCCGTCGCCGGGAGTGAAGAATTCCTCGTTTCTGTCCTTTATAAAGCGTATCGATACTTCCGGGTGTCCAAGCGCACAGCGCAGAGCCGCAAGCTGGCAGGCGGAAGCCTCACTGCGGTCACTCTTCAGGAATTTCAACCGCGCGGGGGTGTTATAGAAAAGATCGCGCACGGTGATCGTCGTACCCTCCGGGCAGCCGGTCTCCTCCATGGAGACGATCTCCCCGGCTTCCACCTCCACGCGCACGCCCATGGCCGCGCCGCGGCGGCGCGTTGTGAGCGTGATGCGCGAAACGGCGCTGATCGCCGCGAGAGCTTCGCCGCGGAAGCCGAGTGTGCCGATGGCCTCGAGCCCGCGCTCGTCGGAGAGCTTGCTCGTCGCGTGGCGCAGAAAGCACACGCCCGCGTCCTCCGGCGCCATGCCGACGCCGTCGTCCGTGACGCGGATATAATCGCGCCCTCCGGCGCGGAGCTCGAGCACAACGGTGCGCGCCCCGGCGTCCACCGCGTTTTCCAAAAGCTCCTTGACCGCCGAGGCGGGACGCTCAACGACTTCGCCCGCGGCAATGAGATCGGCGACGTGCGGCGAAAGGACATGGA
>CAVEPP010000356.1:0-2191 GCA_963617605.1 Alloprevotella sp.
CCTCCCGGTCGGAATCAAAAAAACTGCAAAATATTACGCCTATTATATACCACAAAAGCCGCGGCGCGTCAAATGCCCCGCTTTCTGCGTCCGTGCGGCGCGTGCTTTTTGGGTGCAGGCGCGGCCGTTTTGGGCTTCGCATTCGCCTTTGTACCCGGCTTTGTTCCCGGCTTCGCGCCGGACTTGGGCTTTGCGCCGCCGTCGGACGCGGGCGGGCGGATGAGGCATTTCGGTCCCGTCCCGATCAGATCCTCACGTCCCGCGAGATGCAGCGCCTCGGCCACGAGACGCCGGTTCTTCGGATCGGTGAACTGGAGCAGCGCCCGCTGCATGGCCTTTTCCTTCTCGCTCGTCGCGACATACACCGGCTTCATCGTGCGCGGGTCGATGCCGCTGTAGTACATGCAGGTGGACATCGTGCCCGGCGTCGGATAGAAGTCCTGCACCTGCTCCGGCCGCATATGGTGCGCCTTGAGATATTCGGCGAGCTTCACCGCGTCGGCCATCGTCGAGCCCGGGTGGCTCGACATGAGATAGCTCACGGCGTATTGCTTCTTGCCGAGCTTTTCATTGAGGCTCTGGTATTTGTCCAGAAAGCGCTCGTATACCTGCACCGGCGGCTTGCCCATATAAAACAGCACGCTGTCCACGCAGTGCTCCGGCGCGACCTTGAGCTGGCCGGAGATGTGCCAGTCGGCAAGCTCGCGCAGAAACGCGCCGGACTTATCGCAGAGCAGATAGTCGAAGCGCACGCCGGAGCGCACGAAGACCTTTTTCACGCCCTCGATGCCGCGCAGCTTTTTCAGCAGCAGCGTGTAATCCGACTCGTCCGCGTCGAGATTCGGGCAGGGCGTCGGCGCGAGGCAGCTCTTGTTCGGGCACATGCCGTGCTGCAGCTGCTTGCGGCAGCTCGGGTGGCGGAAGTTGGCCGTCGGGCCGCCGACGTCGGAGACATAGCCCTTCCAGAGCGGATGCTTCGTCATGGCGCGTACCTCGGCGATGACGCTCTCATGGCTGCGCGAGGTCACCATGCGCCCCTGATGGAACGCGAGGGCGCAGAAGTTGCAGCCGCCGAAGCAGCCCCGGTTGTGGATGACGGAGAAGCGCACCTCCTCGATGGCGGGCACGCCGCCCATCGCGTCATACATGGGGTGCACCTCGCGGGTATAGGGCAGCGCCGCCACCGTGTCGAGCTCCGCCGTCGTCAGCGGCATGGCGGGCTTGTAGACAACGAGCGTGCGGTCGCCGTGGCGCTGCAGCAGCGTGTGCCCCCGTATGGGGTCGTGCTCGTCGTATTCCATGCGCACCGAGCGGGCATAGGCCGTGCGGTCGGCGCAGACCTCCTCATACGACGGGAGCGCCAGCCCCTCCGGCGGCTCGCGCAGGACGACGGCCGTGCCGGGGATGTTCTCCAGCGGCAGCCCCTTTTCGAGCCGGTGCGCGATCTTCACCATGGCGTGCTCGCCCATGCCGTAGGCGAGGATATCGGCCTTCGCGTCGATGAGCACGCTGCGGCGCACGCGGTCGTCCCAGTAGTCATAGTGCGCAAAGCGGCGCAGACTTGCCTCCAGCCCGCCGATGACGACCGGCAGGCCGGGAAAGGCCTCGCGGGCGCGGTTGGCGTATACGATGACGGCGCGGTCGGGGCGCAGGCCGGGCTTTTTGCCGGGGGAATAGAAGTCCTCGCTCCGCCGGCGGCGCGCGGCGGTATAGTGCGCGACCATGGAGTCAAGGTTCCCGGCGGAGATCATCACGCCGTAGTTCGGCCGCCCCATGGCGCGGAAGGCGCCGGCATCGTGCCACGCGGGCTGCGCCAGCATGGCGACGCGGTAGCCCTCGCGCTCGAGCAGCCGCCCGATCACCGCGGGGCCGAAGCTGGGGTGATCGACATAGGCGTCGCCGGTGACAAGGAGAAAGTCGTAATCCTGCCAGCCGCGGCGCTGCATATCCTCTTGTGAAACAGGGAGAAAGCTATTCCAGTTTTCCATCATACCAACCAGATATTCCGTGAAATTTGCATTGAATGCCCCGCGAGGTCTCGCGCACGACGGAGATCTCGTCGCCGGGGGACAGCGCCATGCGGTAGTCCGTGCAGTCGTTGAGCAGCCAGAGGCCGTTCTCCTCGTGCAGCAGATTGCGGCGCAGTACGTCCATCTCATAGCCGGACGTACTGCGCCGCAATCTGCTGCAC
>CAVEPP010000357.1:0-2158 GCA_963617605.1 Alloprevotella sp.
GCCGAGATCACCGGCACCAAAACGACTGGCACCGCACACGAGAAAAGCGCGGCGTTCATTGCCGCGATCCGCGCCATGAACGCGCGCATGGGCATTCCGGAGCATCTGGACGTGATCCGCGAGGAAGATATCCCGCAGATGGTCGCCTGGGCGCTGCGCGAGGCAAACCCGACGTATCCCGTCCCCGTTTTATACGATGAAGCGCACTGCGCCGAGGTCATCCGCCGGGTACGCGGATAAAAAAGAAAAGCGCCGGAACAATGATCGTTCCGGCGCTTTCGCGCATAAAAGGTTACTGGAGCAGGCTCCGGTAGCTGTCGCACGTGGAAAGATTGTCGGGCGGATAAAACTCTTCCACCGGGAAGCGGATGCGGCCGAAGAGCGTGCACGGATCGTCGTCCGTCGTGCCGACGCACTCGTTTTCCGGGAAGCTGTAATTGTAGACCGGGATGACGAGCTGGCTGTCGCGTTCGAGCCGGATGAGAGAAAACTGGCCGAGCGTCGCATACCAGAGCCGGTTGGAGTCGGTGAGTACAAGCTCCTCCGGAAACGCGGCAAGAATGTTGGCCGGAACCTCCGGGATACGGTCGAGCGGCGTAGCGCAGTCCTTCTCGGTGATCTGCATCGAAAGCGCGATCGGATCGACCGCCTCCACAACGCCGACGGGCTGATCGGCCTGTGTGGTGATCTCGCCGTCAGAGGTGTATACCTTGACGCTCCCCTCGCTGCCGAAGAGAATGACGCGCTTATTGAATACGCACAGGCCGGTGACGGTCTTCGCGTTCGGAACGCATTCGCCGGTGACGCGGTAAAAGTACGTGACGTCCACCGTATAGTACCCGCGGTTGAACGTGATCTCCTCGACGTTTACCCCGGCATAAAGCAGCTCGGCGCTCTTCGGGCGGATGCTGAAGGCGTTTTCTATGTAGCCCTGCGACGTCCGCGTCGGAAACACCCGCAGATCCTCCACGCAGTCCTTATCCCGGCAGCTGGAGTATATTTTCTTCGTATGGATGCAAACAGCCTCGCGGACGCACGCACTGCTGTCCACCGGACCGGGTACGACCCTGTCTGCCATATCGGAATTCCTCCTTTAACAAAGTTCAGTACAGTCTATGCGCGCGCCGCGCCAATGTGCCGATTGACGCGCTTTACGAAAAGTGGTAAACTTACTATATATAAATATGAGGAGAAAATCCCATGGAAGGATATCAGAACTTTCAGGAAAAGCTGGATATAAAGATTCTCATTCTGTTCATTCTGCGCCGTCTGCCGGATGCCGTAACGCGGGAAACGCTCACGGATCTCGCTCTTTCCGAGGGCAACGCGGGGTATTTTGAATACTCCGAATGTCTTGCGGAGCTGGTCGATTCCCATCAGGTGGAACAGACCGGAAATCTCTACAAAATCTCCGAGCGCGGCGCGCGAAACTGTGAGATCGTCGAGAGCAGCCTGCCGATGACGGTACGGCAGAAGATGGAAAAGAACCTGAAGCCGGTCGCGGACGAGCTGCGCCGCCGCGCGATGATCACTGCCGCGCACGAAACGGCGGACAACGTCTGCCGCGTGCATCTCGCACTCTCCGACGGGCTGGGCGAGATACTGAACCTGCAAATGCTCTGCGGCGGGGAAGCGCAGGCGGAAAAGCTGGAAGAAAACTTCCGGAAAAACGCCGAGCGTTACTATACAGAGATCATGGAGCTCCTCCTGCGCGATGAAAAAGTATAAGATTTTCGTTATCAATCCCGGCTCGACCTCGACAAAGCTGGCACTTTTTGAGGACGATCACAAAATACTGGAAACCAAAGTGTTCCACGATTCCTCCGTGCTTCTGCAGTTCCCCACGGTGAACGCGCAGCTTCCGTACCGCAAAAGGGTCATCATGGATTTTCTGCGCGAGAACCGTATTGATCTTTCGGACGTGGACGCCATCGTCGGCCGCGGCGGGGGCTGCTATTCGGTGACGAGCGGCGTATATGTCATCGACGATAAGCTCATCGAAGACACCGCAGCCGGAAAGAGCGGCATGGAGCACCCGTCCAATCTCGGCGTGCAGCTCGCCCGCGAGCTGCAGAAGGAGTTCGGAGGCCAGATCTTCATGGTCGATCCGCCGTGCGTGGACGAGCTGTGCGATATGGCGCGCATGACGGGTATTGAC
>CAVEPP010000358.1:0-898 GCA_963617605.1 Alloprevotella sp.
CCAAAGCCGCAGCATCCGGCAGCACAACAGCGTCGGTGCACCAGCCGCAAATGCCCTGAATTTCCGGGTGTCCAGCGTCACCGATCACAACGATCTGCCGCCCGGCGTCCGACTCCTCACGGACAATTTTGTGGATTCTCTCCACGAGAGGACATGTCGCGTCGATTACCTCGGCATGGCGGTTTTTCAGTTCTCCGTATGCCGCACGGGACACGCCGTGAGCGCGGATAATCACCCGTTCCCCTTCCTGCAGCTTCGAAACGCTCTCGATGACCGAAAGCCCTTTTTGCTCCAGCGAGGCAACGGCATCGCGGTTGTGGATCAGCTCGCCGAGACAGCGGCACGCGCCGGAATTGAGTGCTCCCTCTGCCATGCGGATCGACCGCTCCACGCCGAAACAAAATCCCGCGCTTCGGGCCAGGATGTACTTTGCCGCCACGCGATCACGCCTCCGGTTTGAGCGCCCAGATGCGCTCCATCAGCTCGTGTGCCAGCCGGTCATAATCGAGGTGATCGCCCAGTTCCGGGATATACGGCTTACCGACCACGGTCGGCACCTTGTGAAAGATCTTCTTGTCGCGCGGGATGTAAATCGGTACGATCGGCACATGCAGACGCACAGCCATATGGATCACACCGGATTTCGGTTCTACGACGGCATCTCCATGCACGCGTGTTCCCTCCGGAAACACAATGAGCTTCTCGCCGGCTTTAAGAACGCGCATACACTGTTTAAAAGAGTCAATATCGCGCTCGCCGCGCTTGACGAAAATCGACCCGGCTTTTTTCATAAGCCAGCCAAAGATAAACGTCGTTTTCGACTCGGCCTTGGCAAGGTGATGCACATAGGTCTTGCGTCCCAGTGCGAAAGAAATAAGGATCGGGTCAGCAACGTTGG
>CAVEPP010000358.1:908-2155 GCA_963617605.1 Alloprevotella sp.
CGTTGGAGTGCGGCGCGCACAAGATCGCCGGTCCCTCTGGAATATTCTCCAACCCGTAAAACTTCTGCGGATACAGCAGCGCTCCGATGGGACGGAGAACATCATAAACAAGACGATACCATTTTTCTTTTGTCATAACGCAAAACGCTCCCGGATCAAGGATTCCACCGCCGCGCAGCTTCCGTCAAAATCGAGCTGCGTCGTATCGAGATGCACCGCATCCTCCGCCGGGCGGAGAGGCGCCGCAGCGCGGGAGGAATCGTTTTTGTCGCGGTATTCCATATCGCGCAGTACTTCTTCAAAGGGAAGGTTCTTCCCCTTCTTCTCCAGCTCCAGCTGGCGGCGTCTGGCGCGCACCTCCACAGACGCCGTGAGAAATATCTTCAGCCCCGCGTCCGGCAGAACAACGGTGCCTATATCGCGCCCGTCCATGATAACATTCTGCGTGCGCGCAAACGAGCGCTGCATTTCCATGAGATACGCTCGGACCTCCGGAACGGCGGACACGTCGGAAGCATAAATGGATATCTCCGGCATACGGATGGCATCCGAAACGTCTTCCCCGTCGAGATACATCCGCTGGAGACCGTCCGCGCCGTGACGCAGCTCAATGTGCAGCTCCGGCAGCATGGCAATGACCGAAGCGCTGTCCTTGGAAGCGATGCCCCGCCGGTACGCCGCGAGACCGACCGTGCGGTAGATCGCACCGGTATCTACATAGATAAAACCGAATTTTTCCGCCGTTCTGCGGGCGATCGTGCTTTTGCCCGCGCCGGAGGGGCCGTCAATGGCAATGGATATGGGTTTCATTCCGTAATCTCCTTTTCGGGGATCGCCCGCCCTGCGGCATAGCCAGTGCTCCAGGCGATCTGCAGATTATATCCGCCGGTACAGGCGTCCAGATCAAGGACTTCTCCGGCAAAATACAGCCCTGAGACAATTTTAGATTCCATAGTGCGGGGATTCACCTCCCGCACATCCACGCCTCCGGCGGTCACGATGGCTTCCTCCACCGGGCGGCGGGCGATCAGCCGGACAGTAAAATGTTTGATCGTATCGCGCAGTGCGAGCCGCTGCTCGCGGCGGATGCTGTTCACCTTGAGACGTGCCGGAATGCCGGAGCGCTCGATCACGACCGGGATAATCTTCTGCGGCAGAAGAGCGTCCAGTGCGTTCGTAAAATCGCGGTTGATGTTCTCGGAAAAATCCCGCAGCAGCCGCTCATCCAGCTTTTCCGGCGTGAGTCC
>CAVEPP010000359.1:0-2148 GCA_963617605.1 Alloprevotella sp.
GGTTGCTTGAACAATTTTTTCTTCAAATATTGTCTAACTTTTTGGGGTCACTTCATACTGGGGGGTTACTTTTTTTGCGTATATTTGGTTTTTTCGCTTCTCTTGTCTTTTTCGTCGATCCGTGCTATTTTTATGGCATCACTTCCATGCGGAGGACGCCATGAAATACGGTTTGATTCTCAATTTTACCACAGACAACATCGGTGACGATATACAAAGCTATGCTGCTGCTCAGTTTCTGCCCTCGATCGACTGCGTGATCGATCGGGAATGCCTTGACCGTTTTGATAACAGCGATGAGTCGGTCAAGGCGATCATGAACGGCTGGTATATGTACGATAAATTCAACTGGCCGCCCTCGGCGGATATTGACCCGCTCTGGGTATCCGTCCACATCTCCGAAGCTGACAACTTTGGGATCGGCGAGAAATTTCTATCCGGGCCGGGCGGAGAATATCTGCGGCAATATGCCCCCATCGGAGCCAGAGACGAATCCACGCTCGAAATGCTCCGGCGCAACGGGATCGGTGCCGAGCTCTCCGGCTGTCTGACACTGACGCTGCCCCGCTGCGCCGATGTAGAGAAGACCGACGAAATCCTTCTGGTCGACGTGGATCCCGCCAGCGAACAGACCATTTGCGAGCAGTTCCCGAACGAGCGATATGCCTCCGTCACACATGCAGTCAACGCCGAAACATACCGGCTTCTTACGGTGAAGGCGCGTATGGAAAAGGCGAAAGCACTCCTCCGGCGGTATCAGGGGGCAAAATGTGTGATCACCAGCCGTCTGCATTGTGCTTTGCCGTGCCTTGCGCTGGGAACACCGGTTCTGCTGCTGTATAAGGACGAATACGCCTCCCGCATGAAATCCTTTTTGGCGCTTCTTCATTACTCCGCATTGGATGGCCTGAGCCATGCCCTGCGATCCTACGATCTGACGCAGCCGCCGCAGAATCCGACGGCGTATCTGCCGATCCGCGAGAAGCTGATCCGCGTGTGCGAGGACTTCATTTCCTCCCCGGTAAAGAAGCGGGCAGCGCTTCCGCCATTGGAAGAGCTCCACCGCTGGCAGAAGGAACTGCTGCAGCCGTCGGACCTCCATTTTCGCCGCGAGATCACCCGGCTGACCGACTGGATCGGCGAGTTGGAAAAAAGCAAGGCGTACATTTCCGGCCAGTGTGAAATAAAAGACGCCCGGATCCGTGAACTGGAACAGTGGAGCGTCAGCCAGGAGGCCGCGAAGACCTACCTTTCCGAACAATGCGAGACAAAAGACAGCCGGATCCGTGAGCTGGAAAGCTGGATTGGCGAGCTGGAAAAAGCCAGGGATTACCTGTCCGGCCAATGCGAAATGAAAGACGCCCGGATCCATGAGCTGGAAGAGTGGTGCCAGACCGTTACCGACGGCAAGGATTATGTGGAATCCCAATGGCATCAGGCGCAGAACGCGGCAACCGCGCTGCAAAAAAAGCTGAATCTCCTTCTCGCCGATGTCGAGATCCAGAAAATTATTCAAAAACGCTCTTATAACATCTGAACACAGAGAAAAAGGTGGACTCTCCCTATGAACTTTGACTTTACCAAAGAACCGGGACGCGAGCTGCTGCACCGCGGCTTATCCCATGACGGCGCACCGCTCGTCAGCATCATTACGCCGTTCTACAACGCCGGAAAGTACTTTGAACAGACGTTCAACTGCGTCATGAATCAGACCTTTCCGTGGTTTGAGTGGATCATCGTAAACGACGGAAGCACCCGGTCGGAGGACGTCCGGCTTCTGGAGAGCTTTGCCGAAAAAGACGACCGCATTACCGTTATTCATAAGAAAAACGGAGGACCATCTACAGCCCGGAACGCTGGTCTTCGCCTTGCCGCAACGAATATACTTCTTTTTCTCGATGCCGACGATCTGATCGCTCCGACATATACCGAAGAGCTGTTTTTTGCTCTCATCAAGCATCCCGACGCCGCGTGGGCCTACACGGACTGCGTTGGATTCGGTGCGCAGGAATATCTATGGCAAAAGCACTTTTCCGCCGAACACATGAAAACGGAAAACCTGCTCGTGTGCTCCGCTGCCATCCGCCGGGAAGAACTCCTTCGAATCGGTGGATTTGATGAATCGGAAAAACACGCCTTTGAGGACTG
>CAVEPP010000360.1:0-736 GCA_963617605.1 Alloprevotella sp.
GCCGCGGCGGCCTTGGTGAAGGTTATGACCAGAAACGAGTCGATATCCGCGTCGCGCTCTATGCGGCGCAGCAGGCGCTCGGTCAGAACGCGCGTCTTGCCGCTTCCGGCCGCCGCCGATACGAGCACGGCGCGCCCTGTCTCCTCTATCGCGGCCCTCTGCGAAGCTGTGGGCTCAAACCTCGCCATCTGCCTTTCCTCCTTCCAGTACGCTCCACACCTTCGTCGCGGGAAGGCGGGGCGTTATTCTCATGCTCTCGCCGTTTTCGCCGTCGCGGAAGCGGCAGGCGTCGAAATAATCGCAGTGCAGGCAGGCGTTTTTCTGCTGATCTGCGTAGTAGGGGTCGGCCGCGATGCTGCCGGCCCGGAGCTCCGCGGCCATGCCGCGCAGCGTCTGCTCTATGTGCCTTGCCAGCGTGCCGAAGCGCTCGGCCGAGGCAAGCGTGTCGCAGGCCTCGCCGCTTTTCCTGAACCTTACGGGTATATACCGCGGCTCGTCGGAGTGCTCCATCGCGGCGATGACCTCGGGGTCGTCCAATATCAGTCCGCTGCGGCGCAGGCTCTCGCCGCGCTTTTTTTCGAGCTCTGCGTCGGACATGTCCGCATCGCCGCGTATGCTCTCGTCGCGCGCGGGAACGTACAGGACTCCGGCCGGGACGATCTCATGGCCGTACAGGGCCTGCCCGTTTTCGCCCAGCGAGAACAGGTAAAGCAGCATCTGAAGGTTCATGCCGTAC
>CAVEPP010000360.1:823-2122 GCA_963617605.1 Alloprevotella sp.
ACGATCTCGCTGCCGTACAGCGACCGGCCGTTTTCGCCCAGCGAGAACAGGTAAAGCAGCATCTGAAGGTTCATGCCGTACAGCACGTCCGACAGCTCGAATTTTTTTCTGCCGGTCTTGTAGTCGACCACGCGCAGGTACAGCTTCCCCTCGTGCAGCCAGCCGTCTACCCTGTCGGCAACGCCGGTCAGCAGCAGCCGGTCCTCGCCCTCGCCGAGCTCTATCGGCTCAAGCTCCGGTGTACCGGCAAAGTCGAGCTCAAAGGACAGGGGCGTGAAATCGCTGCGCCGCAGCTCGTCGGCAAGATCGAGAACTATCTGCCGGACCTGAGAGCTCAGGCGGCGGAAGAGGTATTCAAAGCGGCGGCTCTTGTCGCGGAAATCGTTGAGCTCGCTGCTTATGTATTCGGCGACGTATCTGCCGCAGAGCTCCGATACGGTGCCGTCGCTGACGTTTTTGTAGCCGCCCATCGAGCCGACCTCGCGGCTCACCTGCTCCAGGATGCGGTGCATGAAGGTGCCGAGCTCCGGGGCGGTGAAGCCCGCCGGCTCGTGCGGCTTTGCCCTGAGCGCATACTGCATGAAATAGGAAAAGCGGCAGGAGGCGAATTTGTCTATCCTCGAGGCCGACAGGCGCAGCCTGTCGCCGTACAGCGCCCTTACCGAGGCGCGCGAGAGACTGCCGCGGCTGCGCCTGGCCGCGTCCTCAAGGCTCCTGAGCCTTTCCGGCTCACATCCGGCGAAAAATTCCGCCGCGCTCGCGGCCGCCGTGCCGCCGCCGTGCAGAGCCTGCGCGGCAAGCTCCAGAGCGGGAGCGCGTGCGCTGAGCCGCGCTGTGTCGGGGTCGAAGGGCTTTGCTTCGATATTGAATATCGCTCCGGCCCGGTTCACTATGAAGGCCGGGCGGCACTGCTCACCACCCTCGCCGGAGAGGGGATAGCAGAGCGTGAGAGAATCCGAGGGCAGGCTCAGGCAGCTGTACACGGTCGAAAATGCCCGCCACAGCTCACTGTCGCCCGCGCCGCCGAGGTCGATGTCCATTTCAAGCAGCCGTCTGCGCTCGCCGGCCGAGAAGACCCCCGTGTCCGCGTCCGCGCCCGGTATGCGCTCGTCGGTCGCGCCGAGGACGATGAGATGCTTTATGCTGCGCCGCCGCATGCGGTCCGGCTCGCCGGCCGTGACGCAGTCGAGCGAAACGGGGATGGTGCCTATATCGTAGCGCGAGAGCATCAGCGTGAACAGACGCCCGAAGTACTCCGCGTCCGCGGCTCTGCTGCCGAGCACCGCGGCGCACTGCTCG
>CAVEPP010000361.1:0-2110 GCA_963617605.1 Alloprevotella sp.
TGGCAAAAGCGCTCACCGGCTCGGCCGATCTCATCGAGCTTTCGGACGGCGGCGATACCTACGCCGTCAGTGTCCAGACCGCCGGGAAGGACACGATCACGCCGGAGTACGTCCGCTCGCTCACGTTTGACGTGACGGCGAAGGACGGCACGGTGCACTCCGTCGCCTTGAAGGATATCGCCACGGTCGAGGAGACCGAGAGCCTTTCGAGCATCCACCGGCTCAACCAGCGCCGGTATATCGACGTGACCGCCGATATTGCCGACGGCTACAACGTCACGCTCGTGACGGACGCCGCCGAGGAGGCGCTCTCCGGCTTCACCCCGGCGGACGGCGCGACCGTCAGCTTCACCGGCGAGCGCGAATCCATTGTGGAGGCACTCAAACAGCTTGTACTTATGCTGCTCGTCGGCATTCTGCTCGTGTATCTCGTGATGGTCGCGCAGTTCCAGGATCTCAAATCGCCGTTCATCGTCATGTTCACGATCCCGCTCGCATTCACCGGCGGCTTCCTCGCGCTGCTCATCGCGGGGCTGGATATTAACCTGCTCTCGATGCTCGGCATGATCATGCTCGTCGGCATCATCGTGAATAACGGCATCGTCCTCGTGGACTACATCAATCAGCTGCGCATCGGCGGCATGGACCGGCGCGACGCGATCGCAGACGCCGCCGTCACCCGTCTGCGCCCGATTTTGATGACGAGCATCACGACCATCCTCGGTCTCGTCGTCATGGCGCTCGGCCAGAGCGAGGCGACGTCGCTCATCCAGCCGCTCGCCGTAACGTGCATCGGCGGACTGCTGTACGCCACGCTTATGACGCTCTACGTCGTGCCGGTCATGTACGACGCGCTCTCCAAACAGGAGCTCTACCACGTGGACGAGGCCGATTTGGAATTGAGCGAAAAATAAACCCCATCTGGAAACCCCTGCTCTTGAAAGAACAGGGGGTTTCGGGTAATATAGAACAATACAAACAAAATCACAGAGGAGGTCGTATTTATGAACGTTCTCGTTACCGGCGGCGCCGGATACATCGGCAGCCATGCCTGCGTGGAGCTTTTGAATGCCGGTCATTCGGTCGTTGTGGTGGACAATCTCGTCAACTCCAACGCGGAGTGTCTGCGCCGTGTTGAGCGCATCACCGGAAAAACGCTCGAATTTCACGAAATGGATCTTTTGAACCGCGCGGCTCTCAATGAGCTTTTCGATACACATTCGTTCGACTGCGTGCTCCACTTTGCCGGGCTCAAGGCAGTAGGGGAGTCGGTGCAGCAGCCGCTGCGGTACTACAACAACAATCTCGGCACGACCATCCACCTCTGCCAGACAATGGCAGCGCACGGCGTGAAGAAGATCCTCTTCTCCTCGTCCGCGACGGTGTATTCGCCGGACAACGCCATGCCCGTGAACGAGAGCGCCCGCACCGGCGGCTGCACGAATCCCTACGGCTGGACGAAGTACATGAGCGAGCAGATCCTCACTGACACGGCGAAGGCCGACCCGGAATGGACCGTCATGCTGCTGCGGTACTTTAACCCCGTCGGCGCGCATCCGAGCGGACTCATCGGCGAAGACCCGCGCGGCATCCCGAACAATCTGATGCCGTATATCTCGCAGACCGCCGCCGGGCGGCGCGAGACGCTGAGCGTTTTCGGCAACGATTATCCCACGCCGGACGGCACGGGCGTGCGCGACTATCTGCACGTTGTCGATCTCGCGCGCGGCCACGTTGCGGCGATGGACTATATGACCGGGCGTCCGGGCGTCCACGTGTTCAATCTCGGCACCGGCCATGGCTACAGCGTGCTTGACATGGTACACGCCTTTGAAGCCGCGACGGGGAAGCACATCCCTTATGTGATCGCGCCGCGCCGCGCCGGAGATGTCGCCGAGGTGTACTGCGATCCGAGCAAGGCCGAGCGGGAGCTCGGCTGGAAGGCGGAATGCTCTCTCGAGGACATGTGCCGCGACAGCTGGAACTGGCAGAGCAAAAACCCGAACGGGTTTGCGGCGGAGAAATAACGGTAGCCTTAAAGCCTCCCTTGTTAGGAATGAGCAAAACACACATTGAACATCGAGGTCGAAGCGATGCAATAAAGGAAAAA
>CAVEPP010000362.1:0-2106 GCA_963617605.1 Alloprevotella sp.
GAAAAGGATAAACAGGACGCCGCCGTTTCCGCGCAGCGAAGATCGCAGGTCGGCTCCGGCATGCGCAACGAGCGCATCCGCACCTACAATTTTCCGCAGGGGCGCGTGACCGATCATCGCATCGGTCTGACGCTCTATAAGCTCGACGCCGTGATGAACGGCGATCTGGACGAGCTCATCGACGCGCTGCTCACCGCGCGCCGCGCCGAGCAGCTCCAAAATTCCGAAAACGGAGGCATGTAAGAACATGGAAACCCGTGTTTATACCGAGGAGAACGATATCCCCGTCGCCGCGGCGTCGCTGCGGCTCGGCGGTCTGGTGGCCGTGCCGACGGAAACGGTATACGGTCTCTGCGCCAACGGTCTTGACGCCGATGCGGTCGCGCATCTCTACGAGGTCAAGGGCCGCCCGGAGGTCAAGCCGCTCTCGCTCATGGTGGCGGGTCCGGCGGAGATCGAAAAGTATGCCGAACATATCCCGCCCTCGGCGTTCATTCTCGCCGCGCGGTTCTGGCCCGGCCCGCTCACGCTCGTGCTGGAGGCGAAAAAGGACGTTGTCCCCTCCATCGTGCGCGCGGGCAAGGACACCGTCGGCCTGCGCTGCCCGGCGCACCCGCTCACGCTCTCGCTGCTCGAGCGCGCCCGGCTGCCGCTCGCCGGCCCTTCGGCAAATCCCTCCGGCGCTCCCAGCCCCACGACGGCGCAGCAGGTGCTCGCCTATTTTGACGGGCAGATCGAAGGCGTGATCGACGGCGGCGAGTGTACGCTCTCGCGCGAATCCACGATCCTCGATCTGACACAAAAGCCCTTCAAAATTCTGCGCGAGGGCGCGCTGCCGAAGGAAGAGATCGAAAACGCGCTGCTCTCCGGCGTGCATCTCATCGGCGTGACGGGCGGCTCCGGCAGCGGCAAGACGACCGTAACGCAGTTTCTCGCCGCGCAGGGCGTGCTCGCGCTCGACTGCGATAAAATTTACCACGAGCTTCTCGAAACGAACGCGGATATGCTCGCGGAGATCGAGGCGCGCTTCCCCTCCGTATTCAAAAACGGAAAGCTTGACCGGAAGATGCTCGGCGCGATCGTCTTTGCCGTGCCGGAGGCGCTGCGCGATCTCAACAGCATAACGCACCGCTATGTCCGCGAGGACATTTACCGCCGTCTGCGCGAATACGTCTGGCAGGGCGGCACCGTCGCCGTTGTGGATGCCATCGCCCTTTTTGAAAGCGGCATTTCCGAGGACTGCATATTCACCGTGGGCGTCACCGCCCCGGGAGACGAGCGCTGCGCGCGCATCATGGCGCGCGACGGCATCGACGCGGACTACGCGCTCGCGCGCATCGAGGCGCAGCCGGACGACGAATACTACGAAATGCGCTGCGATTATCTGCTGCGCAACGACGGTACGCGCGAAGAACTGGAAGCCAAATGCCGGGAACTCTTCGGCATCGGTTAATAAAAACAGTACAGCAAATAAAAAGTACAGAAAGGATAGATGTTTTTATGGAAGAAAAGAACGAACTGGACGCTCTGCGGGAAAAACTCCTTTACAAGCAGAAGCAGGGCTACGATATCATCGATGTGGACGAGCGCATCAAGCTCGAGGAATACGCGACGGCGTACAAGGCGTACCTGAACGCCGCGCGCACCGAACGCGAGGCCGTGAACGAGGCCGTCGCGCAGGCGGAAGCGCTCGGATTTGTGCCGTATGAGCGCGGCATGGTGCTCGAGCCGGGCGCGAAGATCTACAAGAGCGTGCGCGGCAAGGCGCTCATGTTCGCCGTTATGGGCCGCGAAACGCTCGATAAGGGCGCGAACATCGCCGCGGCGCACGTTGATTCCCCGCGTCTCGATCTCAAGCCCATCCCGCTCTACGAGAAGGACGAGATCTGCCTTCTCAAGACGCACTACTATGGCGGCATCAAGAAATACCAGTGGGTCGCCATTCCTCTGGAGATCCACGGCGTTGTGACGAAGAAGGACGGCGAGACCGTCGAGGTCGTCATCGGCAAGGACCCCGAGGACCCGAAGTTCACAATCACCGACCTGCTGCCGCATCTTGCAAAGGATCAGATGGCCAAGCACGGCTCGGACATCATCCCGGGCGAA
>CAVEPP010000363.1:0-2099 GCA_963617605.1 Alloprevotella sp.
TCCTGCGGATTATCGCCGGATCGTGCCGCCCGTTTATGCACAGGCGCGCGTCCTCGCCGTTTATGAAGTCGACCGTGTCCTGCGGCCGCGCTATCGAGGGCGTGGGCTTGACCGCGCAGCGGAAAACGATGGGCATGCCGTTTGTGATGCCGCCGTTTATGCCGCCGTTATTGTTCGTCAGCGTCACCACGCCGCCGTTTTCCATTCTGAAGGGATCGTTGCACTCGCTGCCGCGCATGTCCGCCGCGGCAAAGCCCGCGCCGAACTCGATGCCCTTGACGCCGCCGAGCGAGAAGGCAGCGTGCGATATCACGCTCTCGACGCTGTCGAACCACGGCTCCCCGACTCCGGCCGGAACGCCGCAGATGAGCGTTTCCGTAACTCCGCCGACGCTGTCGGAGGCCTCTCTTGCCCCGAGTATGCGCCGCGCCATCTCCGCGCCGCGCTCGTCGTCGAGTACGGGAAAGCTCTTTTTTGAAAGCGCTTCGATATCGCTTTTTATATCGCCCGCGGCGCGGTCCGGCACGCCTGCGCACTTATATATATGCGTTGCAAGGCTTATGCCTATGCCGCCGAGCGCCGGGATGAGCACGCCGCCGGCCGCGACGAGCGCCGCCGTGAGCCTGCCGGAAAAATGTCCGCCGCCGCGGTAGTCCTCGCAGCCGTGATACTTGCGGTAGGCCGCATAGTCCGCGTGCGAGGGGCGGGCCTTCCCGTAGTCATAGTCGCCGCTGCGCGTGTTCTCGTTCGGGATGACTATGCACAGCGGTGTGCCGGTCGTTTTTCCGTTGAACACGCCGCTTATTATCCTGAATTCGTCCTTTTCCCGTCTGGGCGTATCCATCGCCGAGGACGGGCGGCGGCGCGAAAGCTGGCAGGCTATGAAGCTCTCATCGACTTTGAGGCCCGGTGCGAGCCCGTCCAGGACGCAGCCGACGGCCTCGCCGTGGCTCTCGCCGAATATCGTAAGGCATACGCTCTGACCGAATGTGTTTTTCATCTTGCTTCCTCCAGGCGCGAGAGTATCTCAGCGGCGCTCATGCGGCAGAGCCGGCAGGAGCCGATCTCATCGACGATAACGGCGGATATGCCGTCCGCGCCCATTTTCTTGTCGTGCTTCAAAAACGGCAGCAGCTCGTCGGAGGACTGCTCTATCACGGTCGGCGCGCCGTATTTTTCGAGCACCGCCCTTATCCGCGCGCGGGCCTCGTCGCCGCTCATCGGCAGCATGCCGAGCGCGACGCACTCGCCGTGCAGGAGCCTGCCCTCGCTGAAGCTCTCGACCGCGTGGCCTATCGTGTGGCCGAAATTGAGTATCTTTCTCAGGCCCGTCTCGTGCGGGTCGGTCTCGACGACCTGCTTTTTTATCATGAGCGCACGGTAAATGATCTCCGGCAGGTCGGTCGTGAGGTCCTCGCTGCGCTCGATGAGCTCAAAAAGCTCACTGTCGCTCGTCGCCGCCATTTTTATTGCCTCGCACAGCCCCGCTGTGAGCTGGCGGTGCGAAAGCGTCGACAGGACCTCGGGGTCTATGATGACCTTCCTGGGCTGATAGAAAGCGCCGACGATGTTTTTCACGCCGCCGAAGTCAACGGCCGTTTTGCCGCCGATGGACGAGTCGACCTGCGACAGCAGCGTCGTCGGTATATTGTAAAAATCAATGCCGCGCATGTAGCAGGAGGCGGCAAAGCCGCTCAGATCGCCCACCACTCCGCCGCCGACGGCGATAACGCAGTCTCCTCGCGTGAAGGAATTGTCCAGCAGAGCCTTCAGGATATGCTGGAGCTCGTCAAAGCATTTGCTCTGCTCGCCCTGCGGCACGGTGAGCGTGACGGCATCTGTGCACTGCGCGGCGACGAGCGCTGCATAGCCCTCCGGCACGCCGCTGTCGGTCACGATGAGCGCACGGCGCCCGAGCTCCAGGAGCTCTCCGGCGTTTTTTATCGCGCCGGGGCTCAGCACTATATCATAATCCCGGGTATCGGTCTTTACGGGGACGATCATATCACTTCACTCTCCGATCTTAAGATTCGAGTAGTAGGTGCCGACGAGCTTGAGCTTTGCGCACACCGCCGACAGCTCGCGGAGCATATCCTGTC
>CAVEPP010000364.1:0-2095 GCA_963617605.1 Alloprevotella sp.
AGGAGATGCCGCGCAGAATGGCGTCAATGTTGCTTCGATACTCCAGAAGTGTTTTCTCCCAGGCGGAAAGACATTGCTGTCCCTCGTCGGTGATGGAGTAAATGCGTCTCGGCTTGCTGGCGGATTCGGTGTCCCAGTAGGATGTGACGAGTCCGCCGGTCTCCATCCGTTTGAGCGTGCGATACAGTCCGGCCGGATCAAGATCGTTGCCGGAGACCATGCCGCTCTTTTCCAGATCGCCGATCATTTGAAATCCGTGACTGCTTCCACGCAGCAGAACGACCAGTATGGCAGGCTGTAGAAATTTATCGAGATAGGAGCCCCGACAGGCACACTTTTCCATACACGCATCCATAAAACGCTGCTCCTTTTCCATATGGATTTGATTTCTTAAAATCATAGCGCAAAGGCGGCGAAAAAGTCAATATGTCCCGCTTGTGCGGTACGTCCCGAACGACCGGAGCGGCTCGAAAATCTTTGCGGTATTTTCCTATTTTTGTCCAAAATCTTTCTATTTTCCCGGTTACCTCGTGTGCTATACTTTGTGCGAAAATGAAACAGATATATCTATGTTTATCAGCGTTTCAGCGGTTCCTTTTTTGCCAGCAACAACTCAGGACTGCTCGGCGTTAAAAAGCGGCGAAATATGTTGTTTCGTTTTTAATTCTTGCAAAGGAGAAAAAACATGACCCCCAAAGAATTACTGCTGGCATCGCTCAAGTGCAAGCCGACGCCGCGCCCTGCGTGGATTCCGTTTGCCGGTGCGTATGCCTCCCGTCTGAAGGGCTACACTGCGACGGAGATGTTCCAGAGCGCCGACAAGCTGACGGAGTGCCTTCTCGAGGTCAACCGTATGTTCAAGCCGGACGGCGAGTGCTGTATTTTCGATCTCCAGATCGAAGCGGAAGTCCTCGGCTGCGACCTGATGTGGGCCGACGACGGCCCTCCCAGCGTTGCCTCCCATCCTCTGGCCACCGAAATGGGCGATACCCCCGTCGTCCCCTGCGAATGTACGCTGCCCGGCCCGAACGATGGACGTATCCCGCTCGTGTGCGAAGCCATGCGCCGCGTTAAGAAGGAGATCGGCGATACGACGGCTCTCTACGGACTGATCACCGGCCCGTTCACGCTGGCGTCTCATCTGCGCGGCACCGACATTTTCCTCGACATGCTTCTGGATGACCAGTATGTCCATGACTTGCTCGATTACTGCTACAAGGTCGCCTGCAATATGTCGGACTACTTTATCGACGCCGGTATGGATGTTATCGCCGTTGTTGACCCGCTGATCTCTCAGATCTCTACCGAGCACTTTGAAGAGTTCTGCACCGAGCCGTTCACGAAGCTGTTCAACCACATCCGTGAAAAGGGCGCGTACTCCTCCTTCTTCGTGTGCGGCGATGCCACGAGAAACATCGAGGTCATGTGCAAGACTGGCTGCGACTCCATTTCGGTCGACGAGAACGTCAACTTCAAGCCCGCGAAAGAGATCTGCGACAAGTACAGTGTGGCTCTCGGCGGCAACATTCCGCTCACGACCATCATGCTCCACGGCACGCAGATGGACAACATGAAGTACTGCGTTGATCTGATCGACAGCATCGAAAACAAAAACGGCCTCATCGTTGCCACGGGCTGCGATATGCCGTATGGCGTACCGTTTGAAAACACGATCGGCTGCATGCAGGCAGTTCTGCAGACGAACGAAGTCCGCGAAATGGTCAAAGACTATGTTGCGGAAGACGATAACGACATTGAGATCGAGCTGCCTGACTATGAGCATCTCACCAAGCCCCTGGTGGAAGCCTTTACGCTTGACCCCGCCACCTGTGCTGCCTGCACCTACATGGTTGCCGCCACGGACGAGGCAAAGCGCACCTTCGGCGACGCCATCGACTACAACGTTTATAAGTATACCGTCAAGGAAGACATTGCCCGCATGAAAAAGATGGGCGTTCCCAATCTGCCGTCCGTTTATATCAACGGTAAGATGAAGTTCCGCTCCATTATCCCCTCCAAGGACGAGCTGGAGGCTGCAATCCGCGAAGTCATGTAAACAAGCGCGGCCGTCCGGAGCGAAAACGCTCCGGACGGT
>CAVEPP010000365.1:0-2095 GCA_963617605.1 Alloprevotella sp.
GCGCCCTCTCCGCGCGCGTTGAGCTCACCGAATGCCCGGAGGATTCGCTCGTCATCGCCACGCCCTTTGATAAGCCCGGCCATTTCTACTATAACCAGAAGATCGTGGGCTTCCGTGCGAGCGGGTATGTGACCTATAACGGCAAGACGTACACCTTCGAGCCGAGCGACAGCTTCGCCGTGCTCGACTGGGGCCGCGGCGTGTGGACGTATGAAAATACGTGGTACTGGAGCAGCGTGGCGTATGTGCTGCCGAGCGGGACGCCGTTCGGCTGGAATCTCGGCTACGGCTTCGGCGATACGAGCGCCGCGAGCGAAAATATGCTCTTCCACGCCGGTACCGCGCACAAGCTCGGCGGCATCAAATTTGAGATCCCCGGCGAAGCCGAGGGGAAAGAGCGCTATACCGAGCCCTGGAAGTTCACGTCCGACGACGGGCGGTTCGAGGCCGATTTTGTGCCGGTACTCGACCGCGCGAGCTGCACGGACGTGAAGCTCATCAAGTCCGACCAGCACCAGGTGTTCGGAAAGTTTACCGGTAAGGCCGTTCTCGATAACGGCACCGTGGTGGAGTTTGCGGACTTCCCCGGCTTTGCGGAGAAGGTGAGCAACAAATGGTGAAGGAAACGGGGTTTTATGCCCTTTTGTCGCGCATGCGGTATATCTCCCGCTGGGGGCTCATGCGCAGCAGCATCCCGGAAAACGTGCAGGAGCACAGCCACGAAACGGCGGTGTACGCCCACGCGCTCGGCATCATCCGGCGCGAGATCTTCGGGAAGGAGTGCGACGCCGAGCGCCTCGCGGTGCTTGCGATCTACCATGACGCGAGCGAGATATTGACCGGCGATCTCCCGACGCCGATCAAGTATCACGACCGCACGATCCGCGACGCCTACAAAAAGGTCGAGCGCGCCGCGGATGAGCGGCTGCTCGCCATGCTGCCGGAGGAGCTGCGCGCAGCGTATGAGAGCTCTTTTGCGGCAACGGAGGACGAGGAAAAGCTCGTCAAGGCCGCCGACAAGCTCTCGGCGCTGCGCCAGTGCATCGAAGAGCGCAAGGCTGGCAACCGCGAATTTCTCTCCGCCGAGGAGCAGACGCGTCGCGCCATTGCGGAGATGCATCTCCCGGAGGCAGACTGGTTCATGGAGCACTGCCTCGGCGCGTTTGAAAAGAATCTGGACGAATTGGGGACAATGTAACCATGACCGAAGAAAAGAAAAACCGCATCAGCGAACTGACGCGCATTTCGCGCGAGCGCGCGCTCACGCCCGAGGAAACGGCGGAGCGCCTTGCCCTGCGCGAGGAATATCTGGCCGACTGGCGGCGCGGCACGCTGGAAACGCTCGAAAACGTCTACATCATCGGCGCGGACGGCAAGGAGCATAAGCTCCCGAAAAAGAAATTCTGATTTTCAATAGGAGGATCATTCAATGGCAGACAGACCCATCCCGGCGCGCAGCGAAGTGCCGGAGGAATCGACCTGGAATCTCAAGGACGTATTTGAAAGCGACGAGGCATGGCAGACGGAGTATGAAGCGCTCAAGGCCGTGCCGGAGCAGATCGAAGCGTTCCGCGGCAGACTCGGCGAGAGCGCGGAAACGCTTTTGGAGTGGTTCCGCCTGAACGACGCGCTCTCTGTGCGGCTCGAAAAGCTCTACGGCTACGCGAGCTGCAAGGGCGACGAAGACACCGGCAACGGCTTTTATCAGGGCATGCGCTCCAAGGCGCTTGCAACGCTCGTCGCCATCGACGCGGCGAGTGCGTTTGAAACGCCGGAGATCATGGCGCTCGACGAGGACACGGTGAATCTCTTCTATGCCGCGCAGCCGGAGCTGGAGACCTACCGCCGCAACATTTATAAGATCCGCCGCCGTCGTGCGCACATCCTCTCCCCGGAGGAGGAAAAGCTCCTCTCCGCCGCCGGAGAGATGGCGAACGCCCCGGAGAACATCGCGAGCGTGTTCCGCGACGCCGATCTCACGTTCCCGGACGTGACCGACGGCGAAGGAAACAAGCGCTTTCTCACGAGCGGGACGTTCGTTCCCCTGCTCATGGGCAGCGACCGCGTGCTGCGCAAAAACGCCTTTGAAGCGTAC
>CAVEPP010000366.1:0-2090 GCA_963617605.1 Alloprevotella sp.
GCGACGCCCGTTTTCTTTCTCGGGAAAGAAAATGGGGGTCGCATTCGTGCAGCGCCTGCGGCGCTGCTTCCCCCCGCGGCGCTCGCGCCGCAATGAGTGTAAAATCCTTATTGACAACTTATGACATTATCCATATAATGTCATAAGTTGAAAAAAGGGAGGTCACCTGCTATGCTGCTGAAAAAACGCAACGAATGTCATTTCGTTTCCCTTTTTATTTTTCATATTTAGAATATGGACCATCTGTCGATTCTTCGACAGGTGGTCTTTTTTAGGAGGAGAGAGCGATGATCGAAAATTGGAAGGACGTTCAGATCGTGCCGGAGTTCTGCGATCAGGGCGTGGACTGCTACCGGTTGGAGGGGGGGCACTTCCTCAACGAGTACTACATTGTCTCAGAAGCGGAGACGCGAAAGCTGATGAACCATCCGGAGGTGGTGGGCTACGAGGTGTACGCCTCGCTCGTGACGGCGACCTCACAGATGATGTACTACCTGAAAGAAAAAAAGAAGATCACGTCGGCGAATATCCTCTCGATACTGCGGGGCGCTTTGAATTACCCGCTGGAGGAGAGCTGCTACAAAGAGCATATCCGCGTCCACGATATCAGCTTTATGTCGAGCGAGCGCGTTTTTGAAAACGGCGAGATAACGGGCCTTGAGATCAAGTACTGCAAGCTCGCCACCGTGCCCAACAGCACGCTGCTGATCGGCGACATCATCGCCTCCGGCGAGACGCTTGTGAACTGCCTGCGCTATGTGATCGACTATTACCGCAAGCAGGGGGCCAAGCTGCGCAACATCGTGCTCTTCACGATCGGCGGCACGCAGGGCGTTGAGATCCTGGAAAAGCTGACGCAGGAGATCCGCGTGTACTGGCCGGGCTTCGAGGGCTTTGTCACCGTGTATTACGAGGGCATTTTCAGCTGCTATGAAGAGGGGAACAAGGGCGTTTCCGGCATCAACCGCGCGCTGATTGACTTTTACTGGAAGGGCGGCATCATTGCCCCCGCCTTCCGCCGCGAGACGCTCTCGATGCAGAACCCTCTTTTTGAAAAGTGCACGATCTACGACGGCGGCGCCCGCCGCTACGAGATCCACGAGCACATCGAAGAGGTGCTCGAATTCTGGAACGGCATCTTAGAGCGCGCCGACAGCATCGACAAGCAGGCGCTGCTCGAGGAAAAGCTCGGGCATCCGCTGCCGATCTCCTACGAGGACTGGCTGAAGGACTGTCACTACGAAAAGCTGGACCAAAAGACGACGCGCTGGCTCTATCAGCAGGAGCGCGGCTTTGTGGAGGGCATGTGCGATGTCTCGCTGAAGGAGATCGCGCGCCAGCGGATCGACGAGTTCACCACGACCCTGAGAAAGTATATCCTTTAAAAATTTTATATATCAGAGAGGACAGAACGCATGAAGAATGAAAAGACGGTAGTGGATATTGACTACGCAGAGGCAATCGTGCCGAAAAGCGCCCGACGCAGCATCGTGACGATGTTTATGATCATGCTGGGCTTCACCTTTTTCTCCGCGAGCATGTGGGTGGGGCAGCAGCTGGCAGACGGCCTTGATCTTCAGGGCTTTGTCGTGTCGCTGATCGTCGGCGGCCTGATCCTGAGCCTGTACACGGGCCTTCTGGGCTACGTGGGCGCGGAGACGGGCATGAGTCTTGACCTTCTGGCGCGCAAGGCCTTTGGCGTCAAGGGTTCGTATCTGCCCTCGGCCATGATCTCGTTCACACAGATCGGCTGGTTCGGCGTGGGCATCGCCATGTTTGCCATTCCGGTTGCCAACGAGCTGCTGGGCGGCAGCAAGACGGCGGAGTGGGCGCTGGTGATTATCGCCGGTGTGTGCATGACGGCCTCGGCCTACTTCGGCATCAAGTCGCTCACGATCGTCAGCTATATCGCCGTCCCGATGGTGGCGGTACTGGGCACGGTCGCAATGGTCCTCGCTGTCATACGCGGCGACGGCACGATCGTCGATCAGTTTGCCAAGTCCAGCGGCACGCTGACGGTGATCGGCGGCGCGGGACTGGTCGTCGGATCGTTCGTCTCCGGCGGCACGGCGACGCCGAACTTCTCCCGC
>CAVEPP010000367.1:0-2088 GCA_963617605.1 Alloprevotella sp.
GCCCAAACAGAGAGAAAGGAAAACTCACGAATAAGCGCGGAAGCATTTTCCGTCTCACGAAACAGAGCAGGATACCGTGTCCCCATCAGTTCCAGGAGCTGCGGAAGGGGCGTCCAGTGACAGAGGATCTCCGTCCGCATATCGCGCGACGCATCGAGGATCGCTTCGGCGAGCCGGAGCGCCGTCCGGATATTTTCAAGCGCAGAGAAACCGGCATACCCGCCTGCCGCGATGAGCAGGATCGCCCCGAAAGCGGTTATCACAGTACGACCTCCTCATAACTTCGTCTGACGCCACTGCAGCGAATAATAACGGCGCGGGAGAAAACCTTATCGCACAGCAGTCGTCGGTAAACCTCCCGCCGGGAGAGCTCTTCGGCATCCGCGGCATGCGCTGTGGCAAGCAGAGAAACGCCGCAGTATGCTGCGCTACGGCAGGCATCGGCGTCCTCCGGTTCAGATATTTCGTCCATCGCAAGAATCTGCGGCGACATACATCGCAGAAGGATCATCGCGGCATGCGCCTTCGGGCAGTCGGACAGAACATCTGTACGTTCGCCGATATCAAATCCACACCCGTTTCCAGACAGCGCGGCGATCTCACCGCGCTCGTCGCAAAGCCCCACACGCGTTCCGCCGTTTGAGAGCGCCCGAATCATATCGCGCAGCAGTGTTGTTTTCCCTCCGCCCGGCGGCGACAGGATCAGCGTAGAAGGGAACGGACAGGTGCAGAATCTCTCCCCGATTCCCTTTATCTCTCGCGGAATACGGATGCAGACAGAAAAAAGGTCGTCACGGCTCCAGAGGCCGCGCGCCCCATCCGGAAACCGTCCGCAGAAACCCACGCGTACGCCGCCCTCCGCCGTAATAAACCCGCGCCGGAGACAGTCTGACGCCGCATACGGAGATGCTCCGCTTGCAAGCTCCAAAACCCGTGCGAGATCGTCCGCCGTCACAGCGGCTGTACCGGGGAGCGGATGCTCCCCGGAGGAGAGCGTCATTGCCGGAAGTCTCCCGCGTCGGAGCCGAATCTCACATACCTCCGAGGCTGTTCTCTCTGGAAGGTGCCGCAGCACATTCCGAATCTCGCCGGGCAGCAGCCACAGGGCGTTTTCCAAGACTGACACGCAATCGCCTCCCTTCCCTGCATGCCTATGCGGTTATGGTGCGAATTATTTTGAATTGTTCGTGTTCGCCGCAGGGAGAAGCGGCAGTTTTTTCAAAACCGGGTTTGACTTACCCGCTGCCGTATGCTATCATCGAAATACTTTGAGCGGGTATGATGGAATTGGCAGACATGCGAGATTTAGGTTCTCGTGTCGCAAGACATGCAGGTTCGACCCCTGTTACCCGCACCAGACAAAGATAATCCGAACCAAGTCTTCGTAATTGGAGACGGGTTCGGATTATTTGTTTATTTTGAGAAGTTTGAAGATACGCATTTCCGAAATGGTGTTATTAAGCGCCCGGAATCTAAGCCGCGAGGACCGAGAAAGCCAAAAAAGAAAAAGGAGGACAACCATGAAGAAAATCAGGAGCTGTGAGTTTAACATGGACACCGGCTGCGTGGAACTGCGATTTACGGACGGTGGCAGGATATCCATCGACTGCACCGCTGTGGAGAACGAAGTGGTAGACAACCGTTTCCAGCGGTCGGAGCTGGATTATCTCATCTATAACGACCCACTCGCGTATGCTGATCTCATTTTGAACGGAGATGTCGAGGCGTATTTGGACGCCATCACGGAGTATAAGCCCCATGAAAACTAAACAAAAACGTACACAGGGGATGGCGGTCTGCCATCCCCTGTGCCATTCTGTTTCAGGAGTACATACCCCTTAAATTTATCTTGTATCTATCGTCAGGCGACATTTACGCCATTGCTGTCTTTTGCTTTTGCCATGTCCCGCGCGGCTTTCCATTCGGCAAACTCCCGCTGCCCTTCCTCGCTTTTATAGTAGGCGAGAATATCCGGCAGCAGGATTCTGGCAATGTTCTCGATCTCATGCTGCGGGATACTGCTGTTGTTGATGAGCTTCTTACGCCTGCTCAAGCTGCACCTCCGAAAAGTATTTTGCCGCGTCTTTT
>CAVEPP010000368.1:0-2076 GCA_963617605.1 Alloprevotella sp.
TGCCGAGACTGTCGTACTCGCGCCAGCCGATTTTCTCGTTCATGATAAGGCCGAGACCGCCCGCACCCACGTAGCCGAGAATGGACGCATAGCGCACGTTGCCCTCCAGACAGAAGAGCGAAACGGAAAGGTACGTCGGCAGTACCTGCGGGAACACGGCAGTCGTGAAGGCCTGCAGACGCGTTGCGCCGAGCGCCTCCATCGCCTCATACGGCCCCATATCGACCGTTTCGATGATCTCAAAGAGCTGCTTGCCGACATAGGCAAACGTGAAAACGGCGATGGCGCACGTACCCGCCATCGTGCCAAGTCCGAAGATGTAGGTAGCGATCAGCGCGCACACGAGCGTCGGCAGCGTGCGGACGAGACTCAGAAAGAGCCGCACAATGAATACGACGACGCGGTTCGTAACGATATTGCTCGCCGCAGCGATGGCAAACGGAATGGCCAGCACCGCGCCGATGAACGAGCCGAGGAACGACATTTTGATCGTGTCCCACAGCGGCGTCCAGATCTTGGAGAGATACGCGCTGTTCGGCGGGAACATGGCCTTGAGAATGTCGAAGAACTTGCTGCCGCGCTTTACGAGCACGGCGAAATCAAACCCCGTCACGCGCACGGAGACCGCCGCGAGCACCACCACAATGAGGATGACGATCGGCGCGCGGCTGCGCTTTTCCTTCACGACCGTTCCGTCAGAGAGTGTGTAGGTGCGGGGCTTGAACACGCGGTCGTAGAGACTCATGCGGTTTCCTCCGTTCCGTCTTCGCCGTAGATCGCGCCGAGAACATCCTTATCGACGTTGGCGGACGGCCCGTCGTAGACGATCTTGCCCGCGCGGATGCCGATGATGCGGTCGGCGTATTCGAGCGCCAGCTCGACGTGGTGGATGTTCAGAAGGATTGTGATGCCCAGATCCTTGTTGATGCGCACGAAGTCCTGCATGACCTGCTTGGCGGTGACGGGGTCGAGCGCTGCGACCGGCTCGTCGGCCAGGATGATCTTCGGATCCTGTGTGAGCGTGCGCGCGAGCGCCACGCGCTGCTGCTGGCCGCCGGAGAGCTGGTCGGCGCGCATATACGCCTTATCGAGAATGCCGACTTTGTCAAGCGATTCGAGCGCCTTGATCTTGTCCGATTTCCGGAACGCGCCGAGCAGCACGCGCCAGAACGGCATATCCGGCACGCACGCGGCCAGAACGTTCTGGATAACGCTCGTGCGCGTCACGAGATTGAACGACTGGAACACCATGCCGATGCCGCGGCGGAAGCGCCGCAGGCTCTTGCCGGAGAGCGAGCTCACGTCCGTGCCGTTCACCGTGAGTGTGCCGGAGGTGATTTGGTGCATCCGGTTCACCGAGCGCAGCAGCGTAGACTTGCCCGCGCCGGAGCGGCCGATGATGGCAACGAATTCGCCGTCGGCGATCGTGAGGTTCACATCGTCCAGTCCAACCGTGCCGTTGGGATAAACCTTGGAAACGTGGTCAAATACAATCATACGGACTCCTCTTTCTTATATGGCGCGCGGGGAGGACAGCACAGCGGAAGGTTTGATGCTGTACCGTCCTCCCCGCAGTTGGGAAAGTGTCTCAGTTGGCGGCGGTGAGCTCCTGGATGAGCTTCTGCGCGGCGCGCTCGTTGTCGTAGTCGGAGGACTGCGCAACCTGGTAGCCGTTGTGGCTGTAGATGGCGATGACCTGCTTGCCTTCCTCGGTGTTGCCGATGTTGATGAAGGCCTGCTGCAGAGCGGCGATCAGATCGGCGTCCATGATGGGCGAGTTCTTGCTCACGGAGATGGTGTCATTGTAGATAGGCGCGGTGACGCCGATGACGCCGGTCTCCTCCCAGATGGAGCCTTCACGGCCGAACTCGCTGTTCCAGCGCTCAGCATAGTCGCGGCGGGCGTCGGCATAGGTCACGAGGACATCGACCTGACCGGAGGCGAGGCGGGCAAATGCGCTGGCGTAGGAATCAGACTGCACGGCGCTGCTCAGATCCGAGATGCCCTTGCCATAGCGGTCCTGCAGCCACAGAGCCGGGTAGATGTAACCGGCAGGGGAGGACGTGCCCATGACGC
>CAVEPP010000369.1:0-2066 GCA_963617605.1 Alloprevotella sp.
GAGGAGGATGTCAAGTTCCTCCGCATGACATTTTTTGACCTGACCGGCAACCAGAAGAATATGTCCATTCTGCCGGACGCGCTCGACCGCGCGTTTTCCACCGGCATCGCGTTCGACGCCTCCGCCGTCCCCGGCTTCGGCGACGAGCTGCACTCGGATCTCTTTTTGCAGCCGGACACTTCGACGCTCTGTCTGCTCCCGTGGCGGCCGGATCACGGGCGCGTGGCGCGCCTGTTCTGCCGCATCCTGCACTCGGACGGCACGCCCTTCGAGGGCGACAGCCGCGCTCTGCTGCAAAAGGCGGTAGACGACGCCGCGGCGATGGGCGTTTCGTTCGCGTTCGGCTCGGAGATGGAGTTCTATCTTTTCCGCCGCGATGAGAACGGCGAACCGACCACAATTCCCTACGACCGCGCCGGATATATGGATATTGCGCCCGAGGATAAGGGCGAGAACGTCCGCCGCGAGATCTGCCTGACGCTCGAACAGATGGGCATCCGTCCGGAATGTTCCCATCATGAGCAGGGGCCCGGTCAGAACGAGATCGATTTCCGGTATGCCGAGCCCGTCAAGGCCGCGGACGATGCGGTCACGTTCCGCACGGTCGTCAATACCGTTGCCGTGCGCAACGGTCTCGCCGCCGACTTCTCCCCGAAGCCGCTGCGCAGCGAACCCGGCAACGGCATGCATATCAACATCTCCGCCCGCTGTGAGAGCGGAGAGGACATTATGCCGCACGTGATTGCCGGTGTCCTTTCGCACATTGCCGACATGACTGCATTTCTCAATACCACAGCAGCCTCCTACCAGCGCTTCGGCAGCTACAAAGCGCCGCGGTATATCTCTTGGTCGAGCGAAAACCGCTCGCAGCTCATCCGCATCCCCGCCGCAGAGGGCGAGTACCGCCGCGCGGAGCTTCGCTCCCCCGATCCGGTCTGCAACCCGTATATCGCGTATACGTTGCTCATTTACGCCGGTCTCGACGGTATCCGCCGCCGCGCGGAGCTGCCCGCAAGCGCGGACATCAACTTCTACACTGCGCCGGAGGATGTCCGTTCGCAGTATAAGACGCTGCCCGCAACACTCGCCAATGCAAAGGCCGCGGCAAGAACGAGCGAATTTGTCGCTTCGGCTCTGCCGCGGACTGTCGTGGAGTATTATACGAAGTAAGGCGTCGATCAATAGGGATCCGACGATAGATCATTTGGGAGGAGGGATGCGCATGGAGTATCTGCCGCGAACCTACAGCGTGCTGTCCGTAGCTGCTTCGGAAAAATTTCATACGTCTCTGCGCGACCTTCTCCCCGGCGGGCGCTACAGTCCGGTCCACTTTGCGAATGACGCCGCAGAAGGCCGGCGGCGCGTTCTGGAGGGCGGGTACGACATCATTGTCATCAGTGCGCCGCTGCGCGACGAATTCGGCACGCACCTTGCGCAGCACTTTTCCGAGCATACTGGCGCAGGAATTTTGCTTTTGGTGAAGCCGGAGTATTATTCCGATGTCTCCGCACAGGTCACGCCTCTCGGCGTGCTGACGCTCCCGAAACCGACGACACCGCAGATGATGTTGCAATGCATGGAGCTTCTCTGCGGTACGCGCGAGCGCCTGCGGCGCATGGAACAGAAGAGTTTGTCCATGGAGGATAAAATGGCGGAGATCCGCCTTGTGAACCGCGCCAAATGGGCGCTTATCGAAAAGCAGGGCATGTCCGAGCAGGACGCGCACCGGTATATCGAAAAGCAGGCAATGGACCGCTGTGTACCGAAGCGCGTCATAGCCGAAGAAATATTACGGTAAGGGTGTCTCGGGGGTGTCCGTGCTATCTCCGAGGAATATGCGAAAAAAGAAGAAAGCCTGTAATCCTTGAGATTACAGGCTTTTCTTGGTGGAGACGAATGGGCTCGAACCATCGACCTCATGCGTGTGAAGCATGCGCTCTAACCAGCTGAGCTACGCCTCCAAAATACTCTCTGCCGTGAGACAGAGAGCTTGGTGACCCGTACGGGACTCGAACCCATGTTACCGCCGTGAAAGGGCGGTGTCTTAACCACTTGACCAACGGGCC
>CAVEPP010000370.1:0-2049 GCA_963617605.1 Alloprevotella sp.
CGCCTGAGCAATATGCTCGGCGGCGGCGTCATCCTCCAACGCTTCGGCGACCTCATCCGCGGTCAACGCTCCACCGCCAAGCGCGTCGAGGAGAGCTTCGTCACGCCCACGCTGGCCGCCACCCCCGGCGACTTGAGCCTCGTCATGCCCAAGCGCATCCTTGACGGCATCATCGAGATGATCTACGCGCTCGACAAGATCGCCCCCGGCACCGCGAACGACGACACCCTTCTCTACGGCGTCGAGGTCAAGTTCTACAACATGGAGGTCGAGATCGACAGCAACCTCCAGACCAAGAGCGACGGCCTGTACGTCATCGGCGACTGCTCCGGCGTGACGCACTCTCTGTCCCACGCCTCCGCCAGCGGCGTGCACGTCGCGCGCCACATTCTCGCCCGATGAGCCGCAAATTCCCCCGTTCCCTTGATTTCTTGCCCCATAAGGCGTATATTGGTAAGCACGTGGCGGCAAGGAGGGAATCGATGGATAAGGTAAAAGGACAAAACTATATGCATGGCGCCGCCATCCTCACTGTCGGCGTCATCATTATGAAGCTGCTGGGCTTCATCTACAAAATTCCGCTCGGCAACATTCTCGGCGACGAGGGATATTCCATGTTCCTCAGCGCCTACAATATATACAACGTCTTTTTCGCGCTGGCGACTGCCGGTCTGCCGGTAGCGCTGTCGCGCCTTGTCGCGGAGGCGGACGCGAACGGCCGCGCCCGGCAGGAGGAAAAGACCTTCCGCGTTGCGCGCAGGACGTTTTTCGTCATCGGCCTTGTGTTTGCGCTGATACTGTTCCTGCTGCCCGACTGGCTCGCCGCGACTTACCTTGAGAACCCCGACGCCGCGCCCGGCATCCGCGCCATGGCTCCGGCGATCCTGCTCGTGTGCCTTGTCTCGGCCTACCGCGGCTATTGTCAGGGCAACGGCAACATGATCCCGACGACTGTGGACGAGGTGCTGGAGGTGCTGTTCAAGGTCATCTCCGGGCTTATTCTCGCTTCCGTTGCGATGAAGCAGGGGCTTGGCCGCCCGACCGCGTCGGCAGGTGCGATACTCGGCGTGTCCATCGGCTCGGTCGTGTCGCTGCTGTACATGGTGTTCTATAAGCGCCGCAACTATGACCGGCTCTCTGCGCCCTATTCCGCCGGGATACACGACCCGAACGACACTCCGGATGACGATGATGTGGTCGACTCCACAGGCACGATAATCAAAAACATCCTGTCCATCGGCGTCCCCATCGCCTTCGGCGCGTGCATCATGGCCATCCTCAACAGCATCGACTCGAAGCTGTGCATGAACCGTCTCCAGTCCGCCGCGGGCTTCAGCTACTACGAGGCGAAAGTCCTCTACGGCGTGTACGGCAAGGCGCAGACGCTCTTCAATCTCCCCGCCGCGTTCATCACCCCGCTCACCGTCGCCATAGTTCCGGCGATCTCCGGCGCAATCGCGCGCCGCGCGCATACGGACGCCGCCAAGATCGGCGAGGACTCCATGCGCATCTCCGCCGTCATCGGTATGCCGATGGGCGTGGGGCTTACGGTGCTGGCCGATCCCATTATGAACGTCCTCTACCCGAACAGCAACGAGGCCGGCCCCGGCCTTCTCGCGGTGATGGGCATCGCGTCGTTCTTTGTGTGCGTGGTGCTGATGGAGAACGCTATTCTTCAGGCCTCCGGCAAGGAGAAGTTCACGATGATAACGATGATCGTGGGCGGCCTTGTCAAGATACTGGTCAACTGGTTCCTCGTCGCGCAGCGGCAGATAAATATCTACGGCGCGCCTATCGGGACGCTGGTGAGCTACATCACGATGACGGTTCTGAACTTTGTGTTCATGTGCGCCGTGCTTGACGAGCGGCCGCACCTGCTCAGGATATTCGCCCGCCCGCTGATCTCAAGCCTCGCTATGGGCTCTTCCGCGTGGGCGGTGTACGGGCTTGTCTCCCGCTTCATCGGCTCCGGCTGGAAGCAGACGGCGGCGAGTATGCTGCTTGCGGTCATCGTCGCGGTGGTGGTTTACGTTGTGTCCGTCGTGGCGC
>CAVEPP010000371.1:0-2040 GCA_963617605.1 Alloprevotella sp.
TCAGGTTCTAGTGCTCATTACGGGCGTGCGGGTTCAAGTCCCGCCTCGCGCACCAAAGGAAAACCCTTGAAAACATCGTGTTTTCAAGGGTTTTGTTGCGTCTATGAATGGTCGTTTTCCCCTATGTTTTCCCCTTACAGAATTTTACGCCTGCTTTTTCGCCTGAATGCCCTCTATGAAGCTGTCCATGCGATGTGCACTTTCGCGCCGCATCTGCTCCGTCACGTGGGCGTAAGTATCCAGTGTAAACGCTGCCGTGTGATGGCCTAAATTTTCCTGCACGGTCTTGATGTCATCGCCGGAGCGGAGCGCAGCGACTGCGTAGCTGTGCCGCAGAGCATGAAAGCGGGCAGAGGGGACGCCGGCAGTCGCAGCGAGCTTCTTGAAATGCAAATATACCGTTTGGGCGCAGAGGTTCCTTCCGAGCGCATTTGTGAAAACGAGATTGAAGGGATTGCTCCATGCAGAGCCAGCTTTCAACCGCTGTGAGTTTTGTAATTTTCGCTGGTTGGTTAAAAGCTGCATGACATAGTTTGCCGGGGCGATGATACGGCTTTTCCCGTTTTTGGTCGAAGCAAGGATGTACTCACCGCCAGAGCCGCGAACCTTCTGGAGTTGCTGCTTTATGGTGATCGTGCCGCCTTTGAAGTCAACGCAGTCCCATGTCAGCCCCAGCACTTCGCCTTCGCGCATTCCCGTGAAGAGCGTGACAACATAAATGGTCTCATACTCGCAGCCTTTGACCGCATCGAGGAAGGCAACCATTTCGTCATCTGCAAGGGGCTTTATTTCGGCCTTGCGCACTTTGGGGAGATCAGGCTTGTCGGCGGGGTTATGGCGGATATAGCCGAGCGAAACCGCCTTTTCGAGAGCTTTGTGCAGCGTGCCGTGAACATTCTTCTTAGATTTTGCAGAGAGCGGCTTTTTGCTGCGCTTATTAGTCAGGTTATTATAGAGCCGCTGCACGTCAACGGCGGTCAGCTCAGAGAGCCGCAGCGCGCCGATGGCGGGCTTGATGTGCTGCTTGATGTTTGCCTTGTAGCTTTCGACTGTGCGCGGCTTTACGCTGTTCAGGTATTCTTCTGCCCATGTGTTGAGCCATTGGCCGACAGTCATTTTTGACGGTTCAAAATAATCTCCGTCATTGACGGCGACCGCCGCGGCCTGCATTTTCTCGCGCACCTCTTTCTGAGCTTTTCCCGAGAAGCTGCGCCGCATCTGTTTGCCCGTGCCGGGATCCCGACCAACAGTGACACGTGCTTCCCAAAAGGTATATTCTTTTCCGTTTCGCAGTACGGTCTTCTTGTGGATGTTGCCCGCGCCCTGTTTGTTCTTATCGAGCGCGTGGGTGTAGATATCCAGCGTGGTGGAGGGCTGGCTGTGGCCGAGGATGCCTGCAACCGTTGTTACATCGGTGCCGCCCGCAATCATCAGGCTGGCGGCGGTGTGGCGGAGCGAGTGGACGTTCAACTCCTGCGGCAAGCCGTTCTTTTTGAGGATCAGTTTGAAGCGGTAAGTGAAGGTGGTGGGCGTCATGGGGAGCTGCGCTCCCTGCCGCCGGAACAGGAAGTCATCGGCGGCCAGTTCCCGCTGGTCATAGGTTTCGGTGATGTACCGACACTCTTTTAGGTACTCCTGCAGAAGACTTTCCATCTCAGCAGAGAAGTACACATAGCGGTTGCCTGCGCGGGTCTTTGGCTCTTTGACGAATATTTCCTCATCCGTCACCTTAACGGCATTGCGGCAGATGTGGATGGAACGATGTTCCCAATCAATGTCGCACCACTTCAGCCCGCAGCATTCGCCCCGCCGCATGCCAGTGGCGATGACGAACTTGAAGTAGGTTTCGTATTTGATACTCTCGTCCTCCAGCGCAGATATGATTTTTTGTACTGTTTCCGCATCTGCGATTTTCTTTTCATTTTGGGGTCCGGCGTAGCGGTAGGTGCGCCACGCCGGATTATGCGTGAGAAAGCCACCCTCCACGGCGTCAGAGAGAATACTGCACAGCGTAGCGTGTACGCCCTCAATGGTGTACTC
>CAVEPP010000372.1:0-2030 GCA_963617605.1 Alloprevotella sp.
GTCCATGCCTCCATTTTTTCATAGGACGCCGGAATCTCTATCTGCTCTGTAAGAACAACCATTTTTCTGCCCCCGTTTCTGTCAAAGCGGCATCGGCGTCCTGGTGATCTCAATGACTACGACAATGGCGATCACAAACGCCGCAATTCCAATGAGCGTTACGATTTTTTAAAGTTTATATAAATTTATGATATCACGATAATGCGATTTTTTCAAGCAGCCGGGATGGAATGCCTTGATTTAATCGTCTTGAATCCGCAGAGCCTTAAACGATAGAACTTCTCCTTGCTATGCAATGGCGGTCAAAACATCGGATGCAAACCCAACATCCTGACCGAATATCGGCCCTAAAGGCTGCATTATTCCGTCCGGCTCCTGAACCCGGTTTGCCTGGTGTTTTCGCTTGCTTTTCGCCTGCGCTCCTCGCTCATGGGCGGCTGCAGACGGATGAGGCAAACGCCGTAAAATGCACGGGGGTGAACTACCGTGGTTCCAGTACACTACAGTAAGGGTAAACCGACACTTTCGGTGCGATTGTTCGGGAAACATTGACCTTGCTCATATCGGAAAAAGTTGGTATAATACCTTTAGTAAAAGGGGGAGTGTTTCCATGCAGGACAATATCGCGGTGCTCCGCGAGTGGATCGCCGGGAGTGACAACATCGTCTTTTTCGGCGGCGCGGGCGTGTCCACGGAATCTGGTATCCCGGATTTCCGAAGCACGGACGGGCTGTACCGGCAGGAGTATAAGTATCCCCCGGAGACGATTTTGAGCCATACGTTTTTTGAGCGGAACCCGGAAGAATTCTTCCGCTTTTACCGCGCCAAACTCATCCCGGACAAATCGGTGCAGCCGAACGCGGCGCACCGGCGTCTCGCCGAGCTTGAGCGGGAAGGGAAGCTGCGCGCCGTCATCACGCAGAACATCGACGGGCTGCATCAGGCCGCGGGCAGCAAGCGCGTCATTGAGCTGCACGGCTCCGTCCACCGCTGCCGCTGCGCCAGATGCGGCAGCCCCTGTCCCGAGGAGGCCGTCAATACCGGCGAGGGCGTGCCGCGCTGCTCGTGCGGCGGCGTGCTCCGCCCCGAGGTCGTGCTCTATGAAGAGCCGCTCGCCGAGCGCGACATCACCGACGCCGTGAACTTTATTCGCGCCGCGGACGTCCTGATAGTAGGCGGCACGTCGCTTGCGGTGTATCCCGCGGCGGGGCTGCTGCGCTATTACGAAGGCCGCAGGCTCGCGCTTGTGAACATGGGCGCCACGAGCTATGACGAATCGGCCGACCTTCTCATCCGTGAAAAGATCGGCAAGGTATTTTCCGAGGTATGAAGACAGACATTCTCGGCGTCGCGTTTGACGCGCTGACGCTCGATGAAGCCGAAGAGCGTGCCGATGCGCTGCTGTGTTCCGGCACCGGCGGATATATCGTAACGGCCAACCCTGAGATCGTGCTGCACTGCCGGGAGGACGCGGCGTATGCCGCCGCGGTCAACGGCGCGGATCTCGTCCTCGCAGACGGCGTGGGCGATCTCTATGCCGCGCACATTCTCGGTACACCCCTTCCCGAGCGCGTCGCGGGCTCGGATCTCGCGCCGCGGCTCCTTTCCCGGCTCGCGGAGCGCTCCGGCAGCGTGTTCCTTTACGGCGCGCGCCCCGGCGTTGCGGAAAGAGCGGGGGAGTCTCTGCGGCGATCTTACCCCGGCCTTCGTATCGCCGGGACGGAAAATGGGTATATTTCCGATGAAACGGCACTTTTTGCAGCGCTGGAGCAGGAAAAGCCCGATCTTCTGCTGCTCGGTCTCGGCGCGCCGCGGCAGGAACTCTGGATGGCGCAGAACCGGCAGAAAACGCCCGCCGTCATGATCGGCGTCGGCGGTCTGCTCGACGTATTCGCCGGGGACATCCCCCGCGCGCCGGAGAGCTGGCAGCGGCTGGGACTGGAGTGGCTCTACCGGCTGCTGCGCGAGCCGAAGCGTCTCAAACGCATGATCCGTCTGCCGAAGATACTGCTTCTTGCCCTGCATGAACG
>CAVEPP010000373.1:0-2027 GCA_963617605.1 Alloprevotella sp.
ATCGGAGCCCGCGCCCTGACCATGCGTCAGCTTTTCGCCGATCTGGATGGTCTGCTTCGCGCCGGAAACGGCGAGAGCCTGTTTATCGGTATTGACCGCGATGAACTCCACGCCCTTCGTATCGCCGGCCGCCATGCGGTTGACAACATTGTTGCCGGCGCCGCCGATGCCGATGACTTTGATGGTGACAACGTTCTCCGCGTCTTTGGTAATAGCCATTCTATATACCCTCCCAGTTCCTATTTGGGGCTTACACTCATACTCTTGTCATTTTATAACGTTTTTAACCGCAGGTCAACAGCATTATGTTGACCTGCGGCTGGTTTTTGTAACAAATTTGAAAAGAAATCCGCCGTTTTGCTCAATCCGGACTGAAGGTCCAGGCGCTGCCGTTCGTATAATAGAGCGTTCCGGCGTCCTCGGCGGCGAGCTGGGAAACGACGTTTTTGAGCATGGCGATGCGGTAGAGCATCTCTCCCTCCGCGCCGAGATAGACCGTGAGACGGCCGTCGTAGCGCAGCGAGGGATTCGCCGGATCGCGGAGATCGATCCATTCCACGAGAGAGGAAACGTCCTCCGCACGGAGCGCCGAGAGGATCGTCTGCAGCACGGCAAGACGCTCGGCGTTGGTGCCCTCCACGAGCATATCCTCGCCCTCGAGCACCGTCATCGGTTCGAGCGAGCGGATCTCCGGATACTTCTCCGCCGTGAGAGAATCGGTCGTGCCGAGCATTTTCCCGCTGCGGTCGAGCAGCCAGTATTCCTCGTCAATGACCATATATGCCGCGGGTGCGGAGCCCTCCGCCTGAATGACGATCTTGTTCGGGAGCTGCCGCGTGATGCTCACGGTGTCCATATACGGCAGGTCGGAGAAGATCATGCTCGCCGCCTTGAAGCGGTCTACAAAGAAGAGGTTCGCGCCGCGCTCAACGCCGGAGGCGTTGATGATCTCCTCGTCAGTATACTCCGAGGCGTTGATGACCTCGATCTTCGAGACGCGAAACGCCAGACTCATGATCAAAACAACGACAAAGAAAAGCAAAACGAGGACCATCGGTCCAAACCATGGGCTGCGGCGCTTTACTTTATTGTGCTGACTGAATTCCATTTCCGATGCCATGTTCTGCTCCTTTTGTGTGTTATGGAAGCGCCGCATAATTCGGCGGACGATAGTGTACGGTGCTGCCTTATCCTTCCTCGCGCCAGACCGACGCGCCGAGTGAGCGCAGCGTATCGTCGAGCGATTCGTAGCCGCGCAGGATGTGACCGGCGTCGGTTACGGTGCTCTCCCCTTCTGCGCCGAGCGCTGCGGCTACGAGCGCCGCGCCGCCGCGCAGGTCGGGACTTTTCATGGAAGCGCCGTGCAGCGTTTCCACGCCGGTCACGAGCGCCATCGGCCCGCGCAGGACGATCTGCGCGCCGAGCGAGCGCATTTCCTCGGCGTGGCGGTAGCGGCCGGAGAAAATGTTTTCGATGAACATCGCCGGTCTCGTGCATCGGAGCGACGCCGCCATCAGCAGCGGCGCTGCGTCCGTCGGAAAGCCTGGATACGGCCTTGTGACGATCGCGCCGGGCGAGGCCGGGCGGCCGTGGGCGGTCATATGTATACGATCTCCGTGCGCGCTCACGGCACAGCCCATCGCGCGAAGTGCGTCGAGCACCGGGACGATCTGCCCGGGCGCGGCGCCGGTGAGTTCGATCTCCCCGCCGGCGCACGCCGTGCAGCAGAGATACGTTGCCGCGGCGATCCGGTCGGGCGGGATACGCAGTCCCGTGTGAGAACGCGGGGAAAAACCGGTGATCCGGATGACGGGCGAGCCCGCGCCGGATATGTCCGCGCCGAGCGCGCGAAGATAGCTTTGCAGCGTTTCGATCTCCGGCTCGCGGGCGGCGTTATAAATGACGGTCGCGCCCTCCGCCGCGCAGGCGGCGATCATGGCGTTTTCCGTTGCTCCGACGCTCGGCAGCGCGAGCGATATCTCCGCGCCGCGAAGGTGCGCGGCCCGGCACACGATGCTGTCCTCGCC
>CAVEPP010000374.1:0-2003 GCA_963617605.1 Alloprevotella sp.
CGCCGTCTGGATGTTGTCCGCCGAAAAGCCGGAGATCGTCGTAATGCCGAGCTGTCCTGCCGCGCCTGTTCCCGTCAGCTCGTCGATGAGCGCGTTGAAGCGTTCCCTCACCACTGCCGTCACGAGATTGTCGAACACCTTCTTGTTCTGCGCCGCCGTGCCGGTCAGCTTGTCGGGCTGGCTCTGTACGCCATTTGCGGCGATGGCGGCCTCTGTGATCTTCTGTTCCTGTATGCTCATGTCTTCACCTCTTCGCGTAATTGCCCGTGACATAGTGCTTTGTGATCTGGAATATGCCGAAGCCCTCGTTCACTTCGGCGTTCCGGACGATGATCTGCAGGCGCTTATAATTCTTCACTTTGCGGTTGAGGAATATCTCCTGCGGGCTCTCGTCCGTGCTGAACGTGATGCGCTCAAAGTCGATATCCGTAAAATCCAGAATATCCATCGGCTTTCCGGCGACCTTCTTTTCATGGCCGCCGGTGCGGTCGGCGCGGATGTACACCTCGGCGCTCGAGCGTGCATACGGCTTGATCGTCACACAGCAGCCGCGCTTCAGAAGCGTTTTGAGAATGGCGGGCGTGCCGTCGTCGTCGTACTTTGTCGCCCACACCGCGGAGATCGCCGCGCCGTCGTCGCTGTAGCGGCTCATGGCCTCGACATCCGTGTTGAATTTGCATATCCGCCCGTCCGCCGTGCCGAAATACAGCTCCTCGTCCGTACCGGAGCGCTGCACATACCAGCACAGCGCCGGAACGTTCTCCCAGTAAAACCCCTCGTAAACGAAATCGCTGAGCGCAGCGCTCCGGAATGTTTTGGTCTGGCGGCCGTTGAGGAGATAAACGTGTCCCTCCGGCACCGCGAGCAGGTACATTCCCTGCCACACGGCCGCCTCCGCCTCCGCCAGAGACGGCTCGTTCGTGAGCTGCGCGTTGAGATACAGGCTGCGGTTCTGAATGATCTTTTCCCCGGTCAGACTGCTGCTCGTGATCGCCGCAACGCCGGAGCGCGAGAGGAAGAGCGGATCGTCGAAGAGTGAGGCAAAGCTCCCCGGCGCAACGGAGCCTACACCCGCGATCGTCTGCTGCAGCGTAAACACGGCCTCCCCATCCTCCGAGAGCGCGGCGGAACGGAGAAACACGGTGCTGTCGCTCCCGTCGTCCGCCTTGACGATGCCGAGAGAGCTTCCGATGCGGCAGTAGCCGCGAATCGGCGTCGCCTCGCTGCCTACGGCGGCATAGCCGAGATCCGGCATATACGTCGGATCGTCCAGCCCGCTCGTCCAGTCGAGATTCGGGCTGTCGGGATTGCCGGAGAGCACCACGCGGTCGTTGGAGCCGACGCCGTAGGTCGTGATGAGCGTGCACTTGTCGATGCGGTCGGTGTATCCCTCCACCGTGTGCGGGAACTCTACGACCAGCCCGTCGGACGCGCCCGCGTCCGGCGCGGCGGGAGCGGTGGAAAACGTAATCGTACCCGCCGCGCGGTCGAGCGTGAAAGCCGTGACCTCCTCGCCCCAGACCCACGCGCGCACCGTGCCGGATGCGTCAATCTCGCCGTCGAGCGTGAATTTCACGCTCTTTCCGTCCGTCTGGAAGGCGTTTTTCCGGTACGGCGTGAGCAGGTTGACCGCCTCATAGGAAACCCCGCCGCCGGAAGGGCCGCGCGTAATCGTCGTTGTGGGGACGTACGCTCCCGAGGCGGATACGCGCTTTGCCTCCGTCCCATCATAAGAGTAAAACCCGCCGCCGGTGACGATCCAGAGCTTCCCGGCGAGGAAAACTGCCCGGCTTTTGTTGCGTGGCAGACCGGAGAGAAGCTCTGCGGGCGTTCCGGTCTCGTCCCAGACATAGAGCTTCGTCCCGGCGTGCGCAATGCGCTTCAATGTCCCGCCGAACTCCGCGCCGAAGAGGCCGTATATCGTGTCTCCCAGATTTTGCACCGTACGGTAGCCCAGCCGCTTTCGCGGCGTGCCGCCCGTGTCGGAGACGATGTTCGTGCAC